>NZ_JBBNAH010000297.1:0-3508 GCF_037994325.1 Pseudomonas sp. | reverse complement strand
TGCGCCTGGCCCAGCGCGATGGCAAAGGGCATTACCTGGCCCATTTGCCACGGGTAGTCGGCCTGCTCGACCGCGCCTTGCACACGCCCGCGCTGCTGCCGCTGCGGCAATTTCTCGACCTCAATCTGCCCGGCTGGGCGCAACCCTTGCCCGCTAACTGACCCTTTTTCCGGGCTGTGGATAAACCGCCGCAGCCCAGGCCTGGAGCCGCTATGAAGCACTTTATTAACCCCGACTTCGTCAGCCCGTTAAGCCAACGGGTACGCGCCATCATCAACCCGGCCACGCTGGAAGAAGTGGGCAGCATCGTGCTCGGCGATGAAGCGGATGTGCAGCGCACCGTCGAGGCCGCCAATGCTGCGCAAAAAGACTGGCGCCGCGTTGATGCCAAAAGCCGCGCGGCGATTCTGCATCAGTTAGCCAACGCCCTCGACGGCCACAACCCAGTCAACCGCGAAGCGGGGCGCCTGATGACCCTGGAGATGGGCAAACCCTTCCCCGAAGCCATGGGCGAGCTGGCCAACTGCGCGCCAATTTTCCGCTACTACGCCGAGATGGCCCGCGACGACGCTGGCAAGGTAGCCGGCACCACGCAGCTCGGCTCGTTCCAACATGTGCGTTACGACGCCATGGGCGTGAGCGTGCATATCATGCCGTTCAACTTCCCCATTCTGCTGATGTGCTGGACCGTCGCCGCATCGCTCGCCGCCGGCAACGCCTGCATTATCAAACCGGCAGAAACCACCACCCTGTGCACGCTGAAATTTATGGAGCACTTCCGTGTGCTGCCGGCCGGTTTGGTCAGCTGCGTAGCGGGCGACGCCAAGACCGCGCAGCTATTAATCCAATCCGAAGGCACCCACGCGGTGGCCTTTACCGGCAGCGTAGCGGCGGGTAAAGCCGTCGCCATGGCCTGCGCCGAGCGGATGAAACCTTGCGTGATTGAAGCAGGTGGTAGCGATGCCCTGATCGTCTCCAAACATGCGCCGCTGGAGGTTGCCGTGGCCGGTTCGGTAACGGCGGCCTTCCACCTCACCGGGCAGATCTGCACCTCGGCTGAGCGCTTTTTTGTCGTCGATGAAATCCATGATGAGTTCGTCTCGCGCTTTGCCGAAATGACCCAAAAACTGCGCATTGGCCATGGCCTGGAACACAGCGAAATCGGCCCGCTGGTCAGCGAAGCCGCGCGGGATAAAGTCATTCGCCTGGTTAACGACGCCGTGGCCAAGGGCGCCACCGTGGTCTGCGGCGGACGAATTCCGCCGAGCCAACCGCTGGGTTGGTACTACGAGCCGACCATTCTCACCGGCGTAACCCAGGCCATGGATATCCTCCACGAAGAATGCTTTGGCCCGGTGGCGGCGATCTGCAAAGTGGCTGACTTTGATGAAGCCGTGCGCTTAGCGAACGACAGCCACTTTGGCCTAGGCGCCTCGTTGTTCTCCACCAATCTCGCCGAAGCCATGGAAGCCGCCGACCGTTTGGAAGCCGGCATGGTTTGGGTGAATAACCCGCTGATCGACAACGATGCCCTGCCCTTTGGCGGCTGGAAAATGTCCGGCATGGGTCGTGAACTCGGACGCCAAGGCCTGGACGCCTTCCGCCGCTCGAAGATGGTCATCATCGACCACCAACCGCAGATTCACGAATGGTGGTACCCGTACAAAGACGAGGTGTTTTACCGCGAGAGCTGAAGCGTTCAGGATCTTGTTGGGCTTCGCTGCGCTCAACCCAACCTACGGGCCGTAAGTGCGGCAAGCAGGCTTTGGCCGTCGCTGAATTCGCGGTCTACGGCGGGCAACTCAGGCCGTCGCAGCACCAGCACCGGAACGCCCCGCTCGCGGGCAACCTGCAACTTGGGGTCAGTGGCGGCGCTGCCGCTGTTCTTACTGATCAGCACATCGCACTGCAGGCGGGCGAATAGCTCACGCTCGCTTTCCAGGCTGAACGGGCCGCGCGCACCGATGATTTCTGCGCGGGGCGTAGCCGGCTGTTGTTGCAGGCAACGCACGGTCCAGTGTTGGTGCTCGGGGATTTCGTGGAGGTGTTCCAGCGGTTCGCGGCCCAGGGTAAATAGCGGCCGCTGAAAGGGCGCCAGCGTGTGGATAAGTTCACGCCAGTCCGCCACTTCTCGCCAATCGTCAGCGGCCTGCGCCTGCCAGCCGGGGCGGCGCAACGCCCAGCAGGCAATGCCGGCTAACTGCGCAGCGCGCGCGGCATTGGCGCTGATTTGCGCGGCGTAAGGATGGGTGGCATCGACCAACACTTGGATGCCGGCTTCGCTGATAAACCGCGCCAACCCTTCGGCGCCGCCAAAACCGCCTACACGCACCTGACAGGGCAAATCCTGCGGCACGCGGCCAAGGCCCGCGAGGCTATAAATATCCTCGGCGGCCAAGTGGCGGGCCATGGCCAACGCCTCACTTACACCGCCCAGCAGCAACACCTTAGGCCTCACTGAAACACTCCAGCATGGCCAACGATGCCGCCTTGGCGGTCGATGGCAAACACTTCCACCTGCACCTGCGCCGGCACCACGCTCTGGGCGAACGCCAGGGCATGGGCGCACACCGCATCGCCCAGGGCGATGCCTTCGGCGCTGGCCAATGCCAAGGCTTGCTGGCTAGTGTTGGAAGCGACAATCGCCCGTTGCAGTTCATCGCTGGCGCCAAGCGCAGCCGCCCAAGTGGCCAACTGCGGCAGGTCGATACTGGAATGGCGGCTGTGCAAATCCATATGCCTGGCCGCCAGTTTGCTGATCTTGCCGAAGCCACCACAAATGCTCAGTTTTGCCACCGGCGCCACACGCATGTGCTTAAGCACGGCACCAACAAAATCGCCCATTTCCACCAGCGCCGTGTCGTCCAGTTGGTAGTAGCGGCGCATGCAGTCTTCGCTGGCATTGCCGGTACAGGCGGCCAGGTGCGAGAAGCCATTGGCGCGGGCGACGTCGATGCCCTGGTGAATAGAGGCGATATACGCCGCGCAGGAAAACGGCCGGACGATACCGCTGGTGCCGAGAATCGACAGGCCACCGAGAATGCCCAGGCGTGGGTTCATGGTTTTCAGCGCCAGCGCTTCGCCGTTTTCCACGCCGGCGGTAACTTCAAAACCACCGGCATAGCCGTGCTCGGCAGCCAGGGTTTGCAGGTGGCCAGTGATCATTTGCCGCGGCACCGGGTTAATCGCCGGCTCGCCCACCGCCAAGGTCAGCCCCGGTTTAGTCACCGTGCCAACCCCTGGCCCAGCGAAAAACGCCACACCCGGTTCCGCGCGCAAGCGCACGCGGGCAAATACCAAGGCGCCGTGGGTGACATCCGGGTCATCGCCGGCATCTTTCAACGTGCCGGCCTCGGCGCCGTCGGCAAAAGGCCGGCAAAACTCCAGACGCATCAGCACTTCGCGGCCCTTAGGCAGCACGATTTCCACCGCATCGCTGACCAGCCCCGCCAACAACAGCCGCGCCGCCGCCAGGCTGGTTGCGGTGACGCAACTGCCGGTGGTGTAG
>NZ_JBBNAH010000296.1:0-3042 GCF_037994325.1 Pseudomonas sp. | reverse complement strand
GCTCTATACCGGCGTCACTTCAGACCCGATCAAACATATTTGGCAGCACCGTAATGACTGCGTGGCAAGCTTCACGCGGACCTACGCGGTGCATACGTTGGTGTATTACGAGGTGCATGAAGACATGCTTGGCGCTATCGCCCGGGAGAAGCAAATCAAGCAGTGGCGCCGGCGGTGGAAACTGAATTTGATCGAGGCGCGCAACCCACATTGGGTGGATTTATGGGGTGAGCTGTGTGGGGTGGGTGGGTGGGTGGGTAAATGGTGCGGCACGGGGACGACGGAGGGAGGACGCATACCTTCATCTACCCCCACCATTCCCACACAGGTGGCGGTTCCTGCGCCAACCTATAACCTGAACCGCTGCACCATCCCATTTAAGTCACTGGCCAACTTGGCCAACTGATCACTGGCCACCGAGGTTTCATGGGCGCCGGTGGCGTTCTGTTCAGCGATGTCGCGGATGTTGACCAGGTTGCGGTCCACTTCGCGGGCGACGCTGGCTTGTTCTTCGGCGGCGCTGGCGATGACCAGGTTCATGTCGTTGATCTGGTTAACCCGCTCGGCAATCAACACCAAAGCGCTGTCGGCCTGGCTGGCCATGATCTGGCTGCGGCTGGCGTACTCGCTGCTTTGCGCCATGGCGCTGACCGATTGCTGGCTGGCATTTTGGATGGCGCTGATCATCCGTTCAATTTCCTGGGTGCTGGTTTGTGTGCGCTGGGCCAGGGCGCGTACTTCGTCGGCCACCACGGCAAAACCGCGGCCTTGGTCCCCTGCCCTGGCCGCTTCAATGGCGGCGTTAAGGGCAAGCAGGTTGGTTTGTTCGGCGATGGTGCGGATTACTTCCAGCACGCGGCCGATGGCAATGGCTTCGTCGGCCAGGGTGGTGATGGTGGTGGAGGTAATGTTCAGACGTTCGGTGAGCTGTTCGATAGTGGCGCGGGTGCTGCTGACCTGCTCACGGCCGGCCTGGGCAGTTTCTTGCGCTTCGCGGGAGGAGTCGGAGGTGTGGTTGGCGTTGCGCGCCACTTCATCAACGGCAGCGGACATCTCGGTAACTGCCGTGGCGGCCATTTGGATTTCGTCGTTTTGCCGGGTGATGCCCCGCGACGAGTCGTCGGTGACCGCGTGCAACTCCTCTGCAGCAGAAGCCAGTTGGGTGGCGGAGCTTTGAATATTCAGCAGGGTTTCGCGCAGGGTGCCTTGCATGCCACCGAGGGAGCGCTGTACGTGGGTAATTTCGTCGGCGCCGTCGGCTTGCACGGGCTGGCTGAGGTCACCGCTGGCAATGCGCTCGGCCGAGGCGGCAAGCACGGCCAGTGGCCGGGTGATGCTGCGGCTGAGCAGCACAGCGGCGAAAATGGTGAAGATCACCGCGGCCAAGAGGATCACGCTAAAGGTGACGGTGGCGTTGTTGGCGCTCGCTTCGGCCCGCGCACCGGCATCGGCCGCGCCTTTGTTGTTAAGGGCGATCAACGCGTCCAAGGCGCTGATCAGGGCGTCGAAGGCTTGTTCGGATTGGGCACTCACTGGCGGCTCGACCTTGCCGGCGGCCATAGCACTCAGCACGGCGCTCAGCGCTTGTTCGTAGGCGGCGCTTTTTTCTTGGTAGGTGGCGAATAAGCGACGGTCTTCGTCGAGGATGATGGTGCCTTTGTAGTCGTTGTCGTAACCGCGCACGCGTTCTTTGATGGTGTTGATTTCGCTGCTGAGCGAGGCCAGCTCATTGGGCTGGGCGATGATTTCGTTTTCATCCAGGCGCATCAGCTGGCGGTCGGATTTGATCTTGGCCATCAGATCGAGGCCGCCCATCCACACGTCTTTGACCTCCAGCAAGTTGCCTTTCAAGCTGGACAACTCGGTTAACGCCACGCCACCGGTGATCAGCAAGATCAGGGTCAGCGCCCCGAAGCCAATGACATTACGCAGACCTACACTCACCGAACGCAAAGACATGACGAACTCCCGAAGAACAAAGGCGGTTCGCTGAGTCTAGACAGTGGTCATCAGGCTGCACCGGGAATGTCGGGGCGTGCGCAGCATGTAGGTTGGGTTGAGCCGCAGGCGAAGCCCAACAGCGGGCTACCAGGCTTAACCAAAGAACCAGTAGCACACGCCAATCGAGGCCACCACGCCAACAAAGTCGGCGAACAGTGCACAGCCCACGGCATGCCGGGCCCGTTGCAAACCCACGGAGCCAAAGTACACGGCCAGCACGTAGAAGGTGGTTTCGGTGCTGCCTTGCATGGTCGCCGCCACCAACGCAGGAAAGCTGTCGACGCCTTGGCTTTGCATGGTTTCAATCAGCATGGCCCGCGCGGCACTGCCGGAGAACGGTTTGACCAGGCCGGTGGGCAGCGCTTCAACAAAGCGGCTGTCCCAGCCCAGGCCTTCGACGCACCAGCGAATGCCACCGAGCAATACGTCCAAGGCCCCCGAGGCGCGCAACACGCCGACGGCGCAAAGCATAGCGACCAGAAACGGCAGCAGGTTTTTTGCCACCTCAAAGCCTTCTTTGGCGCCTTCAACAAAGGTTTCATACACCGGCACGCGCTTGATGGCGCCCATGATCACAAAGCTCAGGATCAGCCCGAACAGGGTGAGGTTGCCGAGCAACGAGGACAGCGCCGTCAGCGCCGTGGCCGACAGGCCGGCCAACACGGTCATAAAGGCGCCAAGCAACAACGCCGCGCCGCCAAACCAGGCGAGCACCACCGGGTCGGTGAGTTTCAGCCGTTGCATAAAGGCCACGGCGAGCAAAGCGCTAAAACTGGAGATGGCATTGGCCAGCAGAATCGGCAAAAACACCAACGCTGGTTCCGCCGCGCCGGCCTGGGCGCGGTACATAAAAATGGACACCGGCAGCAGCACAAACGACGAGGCGTTCATCACCATAAACAGAATTTGCGCGTTGGTGGCTTCGGTGCTGCTGGGGTTGAGTTCTTGCAGGGCCTTCATGGCTTTGAGGCCGATGGGGGTGGCGGCGTTGTCCAGGCCCAGGCCGTTGGCGGTAAAGCTCAGGGTGACTAGACCAAGCGC
>NZ_JBBNAH010000295.1:0-3899 GCF_037994325.1 Pseudomonas sp. | reverse complement strand
CTGAAAGTAAGCGCGGGGTCGCTGGCAAAAGCGGCGTTACCCAAGGGCAGACTGGCCGCTAGTACACCGGCCTGTTTGAGAAAAGTGCGGCGGG
The DNA here is from genome assembly GCF_037994325.1 of Pseudomonas sp. Classification (GTDB taxonomy): domain Bacteria; phylum Pseudomonadota; class Gammaproteobacteria; order Pseudomonadales; family Pseudomonadaceae; genus Aquipseudomonas. Next base: position 3,805 of record NZ_JBBNAH010000295.1, on the reverse strand, counting down.
CAGTCATAGGTTGGGATGTGCTCGTAGGGTGTGCTGTGCGCACCGTTGCGTGTTCGGGAAGATCGCTTGGTGCGCACAGCACACCCTACGGATCATCCTGCTAAGTGCGGTTCCGGTGGGAGGGGCTTTGGCCACGACGTGATTGGGCTTCAAGGCTTGGCTCGCTGTTGGGTCTGTTCCCATACGCGCAAAAAGTTGCCGCCCCAGAGCTTGGCAATATCGGCATCGGAGTAGCCGCGGCTGATCAATTCGGCGGTGACGTTGCGGGTATCGCCCACGTCATGCCAGCCCTCCAGGCCGCCGCCGTCGTTAAAGTCTGAGGCGATGCCAACGTGGTCGATACCGATCTTTTTCACCGCATAGTCGATGGCGTCGCCGTACTCTTTCAGCCCAGCCAGCGGCTCTTCTTCAAGGATTTTGTACAACTGGCTGGCGTACTCACCGAAGCGTTTTTCCGGCCAGATGGAAATCACCGCATCGCCGGGCATCAGCGCATTGGCCAGGCCGTCCAACGGTTGCAGATCAAACTGTTTGCGCAGGGTGTTGAGTTTGTCCAAGGTTGCTTGGCTGAGCGGGCGCAGGTAGGCCGGAAAACCGACAATCTGCACCACGCCACCGCTGGTTTTGATCAGCTGCATTTCTGCGTCGCTAAGGTTGCGCGGAATATCAACAAACGCCCGTGGCACCGAGTGCGAGGCCACCATGGGCGTGCGGCTCAGGCGGGCGACGTCTTCCAGGGCTTGGGTCGACATCTGCGACACATCGATGATCACGCCCAAATCATTCAGCCGCGCCACCGCCTGTTCGCCTAGCGGCGACAGTCCGCCGAGGGCATCGGCCGTGTCATTAAAAAACGGCAATGGCCGCGACGAATCGGCCCAGCTGTTATTGCCCACATAGCTAAAGCCAAACATACGCATGCCGCGCGCCGCCCAGGTGTCGAGCAGGCTCAGGTCGTCGCCCAGCGGGTAGGCGTTGAGCATGCTGATAAAAATCGCGAACTTGCCTTCGTTGGCCAGGCGGCGGTAGTCGGCCGGGGTGTAGGCAATGCCGACCTGGTTGGGAAAGTCGCGCACCATGCCGGTAATGATTTTGTAGCGCAGCTCCTGCTGGTGCCGTGCCTCGTCGACGAAAGCCGGGGTAGGGCGATGCGGCGCATTGGCGCCGTTCCAGATTTCTGGCCAGCCAAATACGGTCAGCGCCGCGCCGGAAAGCCGCCCGCGCGCGGCCTTGATCAGGTCGAAGCGGCCGTCGCCGTCTTTATCGGCCTCGTTGCCCTCGGTGCCAAAGTCCACCGGCACGGTGATATGGCTATCAAAGGAGACGATGCGCTCCTGCAACTCCTCGGCGTGGCGCATCACCTCGGGCGGATAGGGCGCAGCGGCGCGCACCAAGAAGTGCCACGTGGCTATAGCGATAACGGCAATGGCCAGGAGTGAGGCCAGAACAATAAGCAGCGTTTTGCGGTGGCGCGTCATGCGATTGAGTTCCCGAACAGTCGGCAGCGGGCGCACTTGCGAGGGCAAGGCTTCCTGTCAGGGAGAAACGAGCGCGGTTTGGGGAAATTTAGGCAAGTCCTTACGCGCCCGTCCTACCCGATACGCGCCGCCAGGCTACTTACCGCCTTGTGCTGGCTGGGTAGGCTGTGGTCTGCGCTTATTACAGGATGTTTGTTATGGCCAGAAGCCTCATGCGTGTACGCCTAACTGCCGCGATTTCTGCTTTTTCGTTTGTGCTGGCATTGCTTGGCTATTCAGGCGCAGCGCTGGCGGATGACTGTTTGGGCGAAGCCCTGCCAAGAGCGGACCTGTTGTGCTCGGCTTACTTGCCACAGCCCGTATTGCCCGATACCAATGCCGACAGCGCTGCTGCGTTGCAGGCCGGTATCGACTACGCCGCGGGGCAACGCAAAGGCATCTTTCTGCCCAGCGGGCGGTACCAAATCCAGCAAGACTTAGCGCTACGTAGCTATGTGTCGCTGGTGGGTTCGTCGCAAGGGGCGACCATTATCGCTGCGCCGGCCGCGATGACCGCGCCTGCCGTGGGTGATATGACCTACGCCACCTACGTCAACGACCTGGTACTTGAACGGCTGATTTTCGACAACGTGCGCGTGCTGATGCACGGCCGCAAAGTGCGCGACGCGATCCGTTACAACGCCTTTATCAACACCAACTCCCGTGGCCCACAACTGGCCTTTGGTTCGCAGCCCGCGCACATCATCGGCAACGTGTTTATGCGCGGGCGCAATTACCCGGGCTTAGGCTTGGACAACCTCGGTAACGCACCGGGGCTGCTGATTAAGGGCAATTTTATTGGCTCGCCCGGTGAGCAGGAACTGGCCCAGGCCTATATCGATACAGAGGCTGATCTGTTGCTGAGTAAGTTGGCGGTTTTGGTGGAGCAGGGGCGTGTAGCCCTCGACGCCGATCAGGGCAATTACATCACCGCCTGGACGTCGACCAGCAACCTGCGTGGCGCCACATTTGCCCACAACTTTATCTCCGGCAACCGCTTGCCGGCGCTGTGGAATCCGCAAACCAGTCGCTACGACATTGGCCGCGACCATGGGCTGTATATCAAGCAGTACCAAGATGTAGAGATCTACCAGAACTACTTTGCCGGTTGGCCAGCAGACGCGACGGGGCACCTTAAATTCCGCAATGCCGAGGGCCTGGTATTTGCCGCCAACTACCTCGACGGCATCAACTTTATGGCGCGGCCCTACGACAACAGCGCCACATTGCTGATGCGCAACAGCTATCTGTTCAATAACTACCTGCATAACGCCGGCGTGGACTATTGGCAGAACTTTGCCGACTCGCCGAGCAAGTACATCGATACCAGCAACTTTTTAGTGTTTAACAATGCTTTCGAAGCCAGCAATACGGACGGTTGCCTACTGACGGGAACCTGGAACCATACGGTTGGAGAGTTACAGGAGGGCGGTAACTACTACGTGGCGCCGTTTAACGGCGTGCCGGTCAAAGCCTGTGATATGCGCTCAGTAGACGCGGCAACACTGCTGAGTAAATTGCCCAGTAACAAGCAGGCGCTGACCCGTTTGAGCCCACCGCTACCGAGGTATCAGCACCCTGGCGGCGTGCTACGGGTGGGTAAGGGCCTGAGCAACAAAGGCGGCGCGCAGTGCCTGTTCGATGGCCAAACCGGCGATAGCTACGGTGGCAACTGCTTGAGCTACGCGCTGACTGCTGGCCTGGGCTTTGTGCCAGAACAGACCTATATCGAGTTCGCTTATCCAACCCCTGTGCAGCTCGGCAGCCTGACGTTGCGTGGCTACTGGCGTCAGGCAGCCGCAGGCACATTAGGAAGCTGGCGCCTGGAGGGCTGTAGCGACTGGCAATGCAACTACCGCAGCGTTATCGCGGCCGCGCAGCCTTTGAGTTTTGGTACGCCGTTGCCGACTGCCAGCAACATGCCTTACCGGGCGTTCCGGTTGGTGTTTGTTGGCGGTAGCCCAAGCGCCAATGGTGGCGCCGGCACGGCGGGGTTCAGTGAATTACAAGCCACGGTAAACCCAGTAGGAAAAAGCCTCTGAAAAACACCAGGGGTTGCGCATAGCCGCGCTAAATTTTTCTGTGCTTGCAACGTTCTAGCCTGATAAGTCCGAACGTAATGAGTGCGCGATGAGGTTTACCCGACGTGGTTTTATTGCCGGGCTGGCGGTTGCTGGCGCTGCCGTGCCTGCTGTACTGTACGCCCGCCGTGCACCGGATTACGACGATACGCTTGAAGCAGGCCAATACCTGACGCCTGACGAAGCCACGGTGGAAGCTGCCACAGC
>NZ_JBBNAH010000294.1:0-12122 GCF_037994325.1 Pseudomonas sp. | reverse complement strand
CAGGTAGGGTGTGCTATGCGCACCGGCTTTGTTAGGCACAGGCAACGCTGGGCATCGCGCCTTGCCCCACCCGCTCCGCCAACGCCGCACTCCCCACCGCATCGGTGTGCGCAAACACCCAAGCCAGCTCTGAACCGCTACTGCGCACTGGCAGAATCGCCAACGCCGGCATGTCCAGCATCTGCAACTGCCAGCCGCGCTGCGGCACCACATTCGGCAGATCGCCATGCAGCAGTCCACCAAAAAAGCCCAACTCGCTGACGTCCACGCTCAGCTCGCCAAACTCGGCATGCTGCAAGCGCGCCCGGCTGTGCCGCGGTGCATGGCGGGGCTCGTGGCGTTTTTCCAGTTGCAGCCATTGGCTGCGCGGCAGGTGGCTGCTGCCGGGGCTGATTAGGGGCAGTGGTTCGCCGCGCAGGAACGGGTTGTACAGGCTGGCGCAGGCGCTGCGTTGTTCGAATTGCGCCAGGTGGTCGGCGTTGTGGATAAGCGCACAGTCGGCCGCGGCGCAGGCGCTGGCGAATTGGCTGTGTTCCCACGGTTGGGTGAAGTGATCGTATTCGCCGGCCAGTATCAGCGTCGGACAAACCGGGTGGTCGTGGAAACCATTGAAGTCGAGCAGGCGCCTGCTGTTTTGCCGGTAGCGTTCAATGTCGCTGGCAGAAAGGCGTTGCAGTTGGCGCAGCAGGGCTTTGCGAAAGACCGGGGCGACGCCGGTCTCTTGGCTGCGCGTGGGGTTTAGCAGGCCGGTCACCGCGCCATGGGCAAATTCGGCACTACGGCCTTCGGCGAGCAAGGCCAAGCTTTCTTCCAGCAGTACCCGTGCGCCGCGCCGGCCAAAGGCGGTAATGCCGGCCAGCAGCAGGCGTGCGCAGTGTTGTGGGTGGCGCGCGGCGAACAGGGCGGCCAGCGCCGAGCCGTAGGACAAGCCAATCGGCATCAGCGGCGGCAGGTGCAATTCCTCGACAAAGCCGGCAATCAGATCGGCCAGCGCCTCCAGGCTTAGCTCGGGGGCCAGTTGCAGATTGCCGCCTTGGCTGGGCAGGTCGAGCAAAATGACGGGGTGGTCGGCCAGCAGTTCTTCCACTTCGCTGGCAAAGGAGCGAAAGCATTGGAATGCGCCGCCCAGCAGCAGCACCGGCTGGCGTGGGTCTTCGGCGCGGGTGGAGTAAGCCTGATAGTGCAACTGCCAACTGCCGATGAGCAGGTGCTGGCCTGTTTCACTGAGCAACGCCTGGCTGTAGTCGGTGCGATAGCGCATGGCCGCGTCTCCCTTAAACATTTTTATTGTTCTGAGCCGTCCATGGCTGGGCGGTTGGCATGCCTGCAAGGTAGACATCTGTCGCGCGTTTGTTTACCTAACCTTCGGGCGGGGCAATGGGTGAGTTTGCGCGCAAGTGTCACCGTCTCGCCGGGAGCCCCAGCGGCTGCGCTTGCCAGTGTTACCGGCGGGCCAGTTGTAACGCCCTGTTTACCACCCGCCAGACGCCGCTGGGCGTGGGCCCGCCACGCCGCTATAATCAGCCGCTTTCCTGACTGCCAGACCCCCTCGACCATGACTGAGTCCGTGCTCGACTATATGACCCGCTTGGGTCGCACTGCCCGCGAAGCCTCCCGTGTGGTAGGCCGCGCCAGTACCGCGCAGAAAAACCGTGCCCTGCATGCCGCCGCCGCCGCGCTTGATGCCGCCCGCGCCGAACTCAGTGCCGCCAACGAACAAGACCTCGCCAATGGCCGCGCCAATGGCCTGGAACCTGCCTTGCTGGACCGCCTGGCCCTGACCCCCGCGCGCGTCGACGAGATGATCGAGGGCTTGCGTCAGGTCGCCACCTTGCCCGACCCCATCGGTGAAATCCGCGATATGCGCTACCTGCCTTCGGGCATTCAGGTCGGCAAAATGCGCGTGCCCTTGGGTGTGATCGGCATCATTTATGAGTCGCGCCCGAACGTGACCATCGACGCCGCCAGCCTGTGTCTGAAATCCGGCAACGCCACTATCCTGCGTGGTGGCTCGGAAGCGATTAGCTCCAACCGCGCCATCGCCGCCTGTATTCAGCAAGGCCTGGCCGAGGCCGGTTTGCCCGCTGCGGCTGTGCAGGTGGTGGAAACCACCGACCGCGCGGCGGTTGGCGCGCTGATCACCATGCCCGAGTACGTCGACGTGATCGTGCCCCGTGGTGGCAAAAGCTTGATCGAGCGCATCAGCCGTGACGCCAAGGTGCCGGTGATCAAGCATCTGGACGGCATCTGCCACGTGTATATCGACGTGGCGGCGGATATCGACAAAGCCATCCGCATTGCCGACAACGCCAAAACCCAGCGCTATGCGCCGTGCAACACCATGGAAACATTGCTGGTGCACGCCGATATCGCCGAGCGCGTATTGCCGCCGCTGGCCGCTATTTATCGTGACAAGAAGGTTGAGCTGCGTGGTTGCCCCCGCACTCGCGCGTTGCTGGGTAACGATGTGCTGGAAGCCACCGAAGAAGACTGGCGCACTGAATACACCGCGCCGATCTTGTCGATCCGCATCGTCGATAGCCTTGATCAGGCCATTGAGCACATCAACACCTACGGCTCGCAGCACACCGATTCCATCGTCACGGAAAACTTCACCTCGGGCCGGCGCTTTATTACTGAAGTGGATTCCGCCTCGGTGATGATCAACGCCTCGACGCGTTTTGCCGATGGTTTTGAATATGGCCTGGGCGCGGAGATCGGTATTTCCACTGACAAGCTGCACGCCCGTGGTCCGGTTGGCTTGGAAGGGCTGACCAGTGAGAAGTATGTGGTGTTCGGCGACGGTCATATCCGTACTTGAACACCGAACCGACAGCCGTGGGCAAGCGCATTGGCGTATTAGGCGGCACCTTTAACCCGGTGCACGTTGGCCATTTGCGCAGCGCCCTGGAAGTTGCTGAACAGCTGGGTCTGGACGAGTTGCGGATGATCCCCAACGCTCGCCCGCCCCATCGCGACGCGCCGCAGGTATCGGCGCAAGACCGTCTGGCGATGGTGCAACAGGCGGTCGCCGGGGTGCCGTTACTGACGGTGGACGACCGCGAACTCAAGCGTGATCGGCCGTCTTACAGCATCGACACCCTGGAGTCGTTGCGCGCTGAACTGGCGGTTGAGGATCAACTGTTTTTACTGCTGGGCTGGGACGCCTTTTGTGGTCTGCCAACCTGGCATCGCTGGGAAGAACTGCTGGATCACTGCCATATCCTGGTGCTGCAACGCCCGGATGCCGACAGCGAAGCGCCGCAAGCGCTGCGCGATGTGCTGGCGGCCCGCAGTGTCAGCGACCCGCTGGCCATGGTTGGCCCTAGCGGACAAATTGCTTTTGTCTGGCAGACCCCGCTTGCGGTGTCTGCCACCCAGATCCGGAATCTGCTGGCCAGCGGAAAGTCGGTACGTTTTCTGGTGCCCGACGCGGTGCTGGCCTATATCAATGCGCACGGACTGTACCGCGCGCAGAACTAGACACGAGAAAGAGTTAATTATGAGCAAGCCTGTAATGCCGAGCGAAGACCTGGTCAAGTTGGCCGTATTCGCCCTTGAAGACATCAAAGCCCAAGACATCACCACCATCGATGTGCGCGGCAAAACCAGCATCACCGACTTTATGGTGATCGCCAGCGGTACCTCTAACCGTCACGTCAAATCCCTGGTGGATAACGTGCTGGAAAAGGTTAAAGAGAAAGGCGTGCGCCCGCTGGGCAGCGAAGGTCTGGATACCGGTGAGTGGGCTCTTCTGGACTTGGGCGACATCGTCGTTCACGTGATGCTGCCGACCGCGCGCCAGTTCTACGACCTGAAACGTCTGTGGCAAGGCGCTGAGCAAAGCCGTGCACAGCACCAGAACAGCCCGGAACAGTTCAATAGCGATCCCGAGTAAGGGCTGCCCTTGCGTATACGCCTGATCGCTGTCGGTTCGCGCATGCCGCGCTGGGTGGAAGACGGCTGGCAGGAATATGCCAAACGTTTGCCCGCCGAGCTGCCGCTGGAATTGGTGGAAATCCCCCTGAACACCCGTGGCAAAAATGCCGACGTGGCGCGCCTTATCCGTCAGGAAGGCGATGCGATGCTGGCCAAGGTGCAACCGGGGGAAAAGATCGTCACGCTCGAGGTGACCGGCAAGCCGTGGAGCACCGAGCAGTTGGCGGTTGAGTTGGAGCGCTGGCGCCTGGATGCGCGCACCATCAATTTGATGGTTGGCGGCCCTGAAGGGCTGGCGCCGGAGGTGGTGGCGCGCAGTGAGCAGCGTTGGTCGTTGTCGCCGCTGACCTTGCCGCACCCGCTGGTGCGGATTCTGATTGGTGAACAGATTTATCGCGCCTGGACCGTGTTGTCCGGGCACCCTTATCACAAATAAGCCCTCGTAATGCCGCAGCCGATTCGCCTCAAGGACCACGAGAAAGACGCCCGCCTCGTTCGCAATCGCGTGGTGGTAGGGGCTGTCGTCGTCTGTTTGTTGATCCTTGTGCTTATCGCGCGCCTGTATTTCTTGCAGGTGATTCAGTACGAGTACCACTCGACCCTTTCCGAAAACAACCGCGTACACGTGCAACCGATTCCGCCCACCCGTGGGCTGATCTTCGACCGCAATGGCGTGGTGGTGGCCGATAACCGGCCAAGCTTTAGCCTGAGCATGACCCGCGAGCGCGCTGGCGATTGGGAGCAGGTGCTCGACGTTATCGTTGAGGTGCTGGAACTCAGTCAGGAAGACCGCACGTTGTTTGAGCGACGCATGCGTCAGGGACGGCGGCCGTTCGAGCCGGTGCCGATCTTGTTTGAGCTGAGTGAAGAGCAGATCGCGCGGATTGCGGTAAACCAGTTCCGTCTGCCCGGTGTGGAAGTGGTCGCGCAACTGGTGCGGCATTACCCGCAGGGCGAGCACTTCGCCCATTCGGTGGGTTACGTCGGGCGTATTAACGAAGCCGAGCTGAAGGTGCTCGACCCGGTTAATTACAGCGGCACGCACCATATCGGCAAAACCGGTATCGAGCGTTTCTACGAGCCGCAGCTGCATGGCCAGGTCGGTTACGAGGAAGTTGAAACCAACGCCCGTGGCCGGGTACTGCGGGTACTTAAACGAACTGATCCCGTGCCCGGCGCGGATATCGTGCTAAGCATGGACATTCGCTTGCAGGAAGCCGCCGAGGCCGCGCTGGCTGGGCGCCGTGGCTCTATCGTGGCGCTGGACCCGAACACCGGTGAAGTGCTGGCGATGGTCAGTCAGCCGAGTTTTGACCCTAACCTGTTTGTTACCGGTATCGGCTTCAAGGCCTATTCCGAACTGCGTGATTCGCCGGACCGGCCGTTGTTTAACCGCGTGCTGCGCGGCTTGTATCCGCCGGGTTCAACCATCAAACCGGCCGTGGCGATTGCCGGGCTGGATGCCGGTGTGGTTACGCCAAGCACACGGGTGTTCGACCCGGGCTTCTATCAATTGCCTAACTACGACCACAAATACCGCAACTGGAACCGCACCGGCGATGGCTCGGTGGATTTGCAGGCGGCGATCATGCGTTCCAACGACACCTATTTTTATGACTTGGCTCATAAGCTCGGTATCGATCGCCTGGGCAACTACCTGGGTCGCTTTGGTATTGGTCAGAAGGTCTCGCTGGATATGTTTGAAGAGTCGCCTGGCCTGATGCCGTCGCGCGATTGGAAACGCGGGCGCTACCGCCAGGCCTGGTTTCCGGGTGAAACGCTGATTCTGGGTATCGGCCAGGGCTATATGCAGACCACGCCGCTGCAGTTGGCGCAGGTATCCGCGCTGGTGGCCAACCGTGGCAAATGGATTCGCCCGCACCTGGCGAAAACCGTTGATGGCGTGCCGCCGGTAGACCCCAACCCGATGCCGGATATTGTGCTGCGCAACCCCGGCGATTGGGCGCAGGTCAGCGCCGGTATGCAGCAAGTGATGCACAACCCGCGCGGCACCGCGCACAAGGTGGGTGACACCTCTACCTACCGTATCGCCGGCAAGAGCGGTACCGCGCAGGTGGTAGCGATCAAGCAGGGGGAAAAATACGACCGCTCCAAGCTTGATGAACGCCACCGCGACCACGCCTTGTTTATTGCCTTCGCCCCGGCTGAAGCCCCGCAGATCGCCGTAGCGGTGATGATTGAAAACGGCGAGGGCGGCTCCAGTGTGGCGGCGCCGGTTGCCAAGGCTGTTATGGACGCCTGGTTGCTGGGCGAGAATGGCCAATTGAAACCCGAGTACGCGCCGCCGGTGCCCGTAACGGGTGGAGTGATCCATCGTGAGCAATAACTTCGACCGCAGCATTTCCGACGAAGACGTGATGCGCCGTCGCGCTAGCCTGCTGCAGCGTCTGCATATCGACGGCCAGCTGTTTCTGCTGCTGACCATCCTCGCTGCCGGCAGCTTGTTCGTGCTGTATTCGGCCAGTGGTAAAAACGTCGACCTGTTGCTTAAACAAGCCACCTCATTTGGCCTGGGCGCCGTGGCCATGTGCGTGATCGCCCAGTTCGAGCCGCGCTTTATGGCCCGTTGGGTGCCGCTGGGTTATCTGGCCGGGGTCGGCCTGCTGGTGGTGGTGGACGTGATGGGGCACAACGCCATGGGTGCCACGCGCTGGATCAACATTCCAGGCGTCATCCGCTTCCAGCCCGCCGAGTTTATGAAGATCCTGATGCCGGCCACCATCGCCTGGTACATGGCTCGACACAATTTGCCGCCGCGGCTAAAACACATCGCCATCAGCCTGGCCCTGATCGGAATTCCGTTCGTGTTGGTGATCCGCCAACCCGACCTCGGCACCTCGCTGCTGATCCTCGCTTCCGGCGCTTTCGTGCTGTTTATGGCCGGCCTGCAATGGCGCTGGATCCTAGGCGCAGTAACGGCTGTAGTGCCGGTGGCGATCGGTATGTGGTTCTTTGTCATGCACGATTACCAGAAGCAGCGGGTACTGACATTTCTCGATCCGGAGAGTGATCCGCTGGGCACTGGCTGGAACATTATTCAGTCGAAAGCCGCCATAGGTTCCGGCGGTGTTTTCGGAAAAGGCTGGCTTTTAGGTACACAATCGCACCTGGATTTTTTGCCGGAAAGCCATACGGACTTTATCATTGCCGTCTTGGGCGAAGAGTTCGGCCTGGTTGGCATCTGCCTGTTGCTGCTTATCTATGCACTGCTGATTGCTCGGGGCCTGGTTATTACTGTCCAAGCGCAGACGCTGTTCGGTAAGCTGCTCGCCGGCAGTCTGACGATGACCTTCTTTGTTTATGTGTTCGTCAATATCGGCATGGTCAGTGGCCTGTTGCCGGTGGTTGGGGTGCCGCTTCCTTTTATTAGCTACGGCGGAACTTCGCTGGTTACGCTGATGTCAGGGTTTGGGCTTTTAATGGCCATCCACACGCACCGTAAGTGGATTGCTCAGGTTTGATTGGGGTGAGGGATTTAATGCTAGGTTTGCGTCGCTGGGCCACGCGCACGGCACATTTGGCCAGCCTTGCTGGTATCTGCGGTTTCGCCCAGCAGGCGCACGCCGCTGATTACGAAGGGTCGCCACAGGTTGCCGAATTCGTTGCCGAAATGACCCGCGACTACGGCTTTGCCGGCGAACAGCTGGTAAGCCTGTTCCGCGAAGTTGAACGCAAACAGTCGATTCTCGACGCCATTTCCCGCCCTGCAGAAAAAGTTAAAACCTGGGCTGAGTACCGGCCGATTTTTATTACTGACCGACGTATCAATCAGGGCGTCGAGTTCTGGCGTCAGCACGAGGCCGCGTTGGCCCGTGCCGAGCAGGAATACGGCGTGCCGGCCCAGGTCATCGTGGCCATTATCGGCGTGGAAACCTCCTATGGCGGCAACACCGGTAGCTACCGGGTGATCGACGCGTTGTCGACCCTGGGCTTTGATTACCCGCCGCGCGCTGACTTCTTCCGCAAAGAGCTCAAGCAGTTCCTGCTCTTGGCCCGCGAGCAACAAGTCGACCCGCTGACCCTGAAAGGCTCCTACGCCGGCGCCATGGGCCTGCCGCAATTTATGCCGAGCAGCTTTCGCGCCTATGCGGTGGATTTCGATGGCGACGGCCATATCAATATCTGGAACGACCCGGACGATGCCATCGGCAGCGTCGCCAGCTATTTCAAGCGTCATGGCTGGGTAACGGGTGAAGCGGTGGTCAGCACCGCGCAAATCAGCGGCGAACAAGCCGAGGAAGGATTGACCCAAGGCCTGGACCCGGTGAAGACCGTTGGCGAGCTGCGCGCCATGGGCTGGTCGAGCCATGAAGCGGTGCGCGATGACGTGCCCGTGACTGCCTTTCGTCTGGAGGGTGAAGCTGGGCCGGAATATTGGTTAGGCTTACCGAATTTTTATGTCATCACTCGTTACAATCGCAGCGCGATGTACGCCATGGCGGTACATCAACTTTCCGATTTGCTGGTTCAGGCCCGGGGCACGAAGTAAATGCAGGTAATGCCGTCCAAGCTCATCGCCTATGGCGCCGTGGCTCTCTTGCTGGTCAGCTGCTCCAGTAGCCGTGCGCCGCAGCCGACCCAGAATACTTCGACCATTTCCGGCCCTGGCGACTTTGCCCGCCCGCACCGCGATGGCGCGCCGTGGTGGGATGTGGATATCTCCAAGGTGCCCGACGCCGTACCCATGCCGCACTACGGCGCTTACAAAGCCAACCCTTATACCGTGCTGGGTAAAACCTATTACCCAATGCCTGATGCCAAGCGTTACCTGGCCACCGGCACCGCGTCCTGGTACGGCACCAAGTTTCATGGCCAAGCCACCGCCAACGGCGAGAAGTACGACCTGTACGGCATGAGCGCTGCGCATAAAACCTTGCCGCTGCCCAGCTATGTGCGCGTCACCAATCTGGAAAACGGCAAAAGCGTGATCCTGCGGGTTAACGACCGTGGCCCGTTCTACTCCGACCGCATCATCGACCTGTCTTTTGCTGCGGCGAAAAAACTCGGTTACGCCGAAGTCGGCACCGCGCGGGTAAAAGTTGAAGGCATCGACCCCACCGAGTGGTGGGCGCAACAAGGTCGCCCGGTGCCGATGGTGCTGGCGCAGCCGCAAATGGCCAAGGTGCAGCCGGTGCAACCGAGCATGGCGCAAACCATGGCCCAGCCGATTGAGCAGTACACCCCGCCGCCTGAGCAGCACGCCGCCGACGTCGTGCCCGCGCAGGTGCAAATCGACGCAAAAAAAAACGCTTCACTCGGGCAATCTGGCCTGTATCTCCAAGTCGCAGCCTTCGCCAATCCGGACGCTGCGGAACTCCTGAAGGACAAGCTGAGCACGATGGTGAGTGCGCCGGTGTTTATCAGCTCGGTGGTGCGCAACCAACAGACCTTCCACCGCGTGCGGATGGGCCCGGTAAACACGCCGGGTGAAGCCGAAAAACTGCAGAACAGCGTACGGCTGGCCAACTTAGGCCAACCGACATTAGTGAAGCCGGAATAACTGCTGAACGTAGCCGGCTTCGACCGACTTGCTCGCTAGAGCCTGTTTGCCATTAGTAACCTGAGAGACTGATGAATATCACCGCCTTTACCCGTCGTCTGAGCCTACTCGCCCTCCTGATCACCGCGCCCGCCAGCTGGGCTGCTGAAACCGCCGTGCCGGCTGCGCCGGAGTTGGCGGCCAAGGCCTATGTGCTGATGGATGCCGCCAGCGGTAACGTGCTGGTGGAAAGCAATGGCGACCAACGCCTGCCGCCAGCCAGCCTGACCAAACTGATGACCGCGTATATCGCCACCCTGGAAATCCGTCGCGGCCAGATCGCCGAAACGGACAAGGTGATGGTCAGCGAGCACGCCTGGCGCACCGGTGGTTCGCGCATGTTTATCAAGGTCGGCACCGAGGTGGCGCTGGGCGACCTGCTGCACGGCATCATTATTCAGTCGGGCAACGACGCCAGTGTCGCCACCGCCGAGCACATTGCCGGCAGCGAAGATGCATTCGCCGACATGATGAACACCACGGCCGAAAAACTCGGTATGACCGGCAGCCACTTTATGAACGCCACCGGCCTGCCTAACCCGGAGCACTACTCCACAGCGCACGACATGGCGCGTCTGGCCCGGGCAATCATCTACGAAGACCCGGCGCACTACGCCATCTACTCGCAGAAAGAGTTCTTCTGGAACAACATCAAACAGCCCAACCGCAACCTGCTGCTGTGGCGTGACAAAACCGTCGATGGCCTGGAAACCGGCCACACCGACGAAGCCGGTTACTGCCTGGTGGCCTCGGCCGTACGTGATGGCATGCGCCTGATTGCCGTGGTGTTTGGCACCAACAGCGAACAAGCCCGTGCGGCTGAAACGCAGAAATTGCTGACCTACGGTTTCCGCTTCTTTGAAACCCAGACCTTCTACCAGAAGGGCACTGAACTGGCGCAAGGCGCGGTATGGAAAGGCGCCACTCGCCAAGTCAAAGCCGGCCTGGCTGAAGACCTGACCATGACCCTGCCGCGTGGCCAACTGAAAAAGCTCGCCGCCAGCATGACCATGAACCCGCAATTGGTTGCTCCGATTAAGCAGGGCGATGTGATTGGTAAAGTGGAAGTGAAGCTGGACGACAAGGTGGTGCACAGCGCCGACCTGATCGCCCTTGAGACCGTTGACGAGGGTGGCTTCTTCCGCCGCGTGTGGGATAGCATCCGTCTATTCTTCTTCGGCCTGTTCAACTGACCGATCGCTTTTACGATAGCCCCAGGCGTCTGCCATTGGCTCCAAAAGAGCTGGCCGGCGCCTGATCTTGCGGACCACAAGTCCGCCGAGGCCGCCATGACTGACGCCACATCCGTAACCATCGAGTTCCCCTGCGAGCGCTACCCGATCAAAGTCATCGGTGATGCGGGCGAGGGTTTTACTGCGCTGGTCATTGAGATTTTGAAACGCCACGCCCCTGATCTCGACGAGGGCACTTTGGTGCTGCGCGACAGCCGCAACGGTAAATACCAGACCGTGCAACTGCTGATCACCGCCACCGGCATCGAACAACTGCAAGACATCAACAGCGACCTGCGCGCCACCGGCCGCGTGCACATGGTGCTGTGATGAGCCAGCGCCTGGGCTTTCGCGAGCTCGGCCAGGTTCCCTACGAGCCGACCTGGCATGCCATGCAGCACTTTACCGACTCGCGGGTGGTGGATACGCCTGATGAAGTCTGGCTGCTGGAGCACCCGCCGGTGTTTACCCAAGGCCAGGCTGGCAAGGCTGAGCACGTGTTATTCCCTGGTGATATTCCGGTGGTGAAAGTCGACCGTGGCGGCCAGGTGACTTATCACGGTCCCGGCCAATTGGTCGCTTACCTCATGCTGGATGTACGCCGCTCGAGTCTGGGCGTACGTGAGTTGGTGAGCCGTATCGAACTGAGCCTGATCGAGCTGCTCGCCAGTTATGGCGTTAAGGCCGAGGCCAAGGCTGATGCGCCGGGCGTTTATGTGGACGGGGCGAAGATTGCCTCGCTGGGTTTGCGTATTCGCAACGGTCGCTCTTTTCATGGCCTGGCCTTGAATGTCGACATGGACCTGCAACCCTTCCAGCGCATCAACCCTTGCGGTTATGCCGGGCTGGCCATGACCCAGCTGCGTGATCTGGCCGGGCCCATTGAATTTGCTGAAGTAAGTGCCCGGCTGCGTGCGCAGCTCGTCACACACCTCGACTACGCTGAACAGACGACCCTGACGGGCGGAATTGAATCGCTATGAGCACTTTGGAAGTAGCTGGCACCGAAGCAACCGGCACCCCTGTAAAAGCCCCTCCAGCCAAAGTTGAGATGGGTGTAAAGCTGCGTGGCGCCGAGAAAATGGCCCGTATTCCGGTGAAGATCATTCCCACCACCGAGCTGCCAAAGAAACCAGACTGGATTCGTGTACGCATCCCGGTTTCGCCGGAAGTCGACCGCATCAAGGCCCTGCTGCGCAAACACAAGCTGCACAGTGTGTGCGAAGAGGCGTCCTGCCCGAACCTGGGCGAGTGCTTCTCCGGTGGCACCGCGACTTTCATGATCATGGGTGACATCTGCACCCGTCGCTGCCCGTTCTGCGATGTTGGCCACGGTCGTCCGAAGCCACTGGACGTCAACGAGCCGGAAAGCCTGGCCATCGCCATCGCCG
>NZ_JBBNAH010000293.1:0-5383 GCF_037994325.1 Pseudomonas sp. | reverse complement strand
TGATGATCGGTAAAGTGCTCTGGCAAGAGTTCTTCAACAACCGTGACTGGCCGGTGGCGTCTGCCCTGGCGGTAGTGATGCTGGGCATCCTGATCGTGCCGATTATTCTGTTCAACCGTAGCCAAGCCAAAGAACTGGAGGCCAAAGCATGAAGCGCTTCAGTTTCTCAAACGTGATGCTGGTGCTGGGTTTGTTGTTTATCTACCTGCCCATGCTGATCCTGGTGATCTACTCGTTCAACGCCTCCAAGCTGGTAACGGTGTGGGGCGGCTGGTCGGTGAAGTGGTACGTCGGCTTGCTCGACAATACCCAACTGATGAACTCGGTCGGCCGCTCGCTGGAAATCGCCTTCTACACGGCAATTTCCGCAGTGATTCTCGGCACCCTGGCCGCGTTCGTGCTTACCCGTATCACCCGCTTCAAGGGTCGCACCTTGTTTGGTGGTCTGGTCACGGCGCCGCTGGTAATGCCCGAAGTGATCACCGGTCTGTCGCTGTTGCTGCTGTTTGTGGCGATGGCGCAAACCATTGGCTGGCCACAAGAACGCGGCATCTTCACCATCTGGATCGCCCACACCACCTTCTGCGCGTCCTACGTGGCGGTGGTGGTGTCGGCGCGCCTGCGTGAGCTGGACATGTCCATCGAAGAAGCGGCCATGGACCTCGGCGCCAAGCCGTGGAAAGTGTTTATGTTGATCACCATCCCGATGATTGCCCCCTCGCTTGCGGCCGGCGGCATGATGTCCTTTGCCCTGTCGCTGGATGACTTGGTACTGGCCAGCTTTGTGTCGGGCCCGGGTTCCACCACCTTGCCGATGGAAGTGTTCTCCGCCGTGCGTCTGGGGGTGAAACCGGAAATCAACGCCGTGGCCAGCTTGATCTTGCTGGTGGTGTCGATCTTTACCTTCCTGGTGTGGTTCTTTAGCCGTAAGGCTGAGAAGCGTCGCCTCAAAGCGATTCAACAGGCTATGGATGAAACCACCGGTGCGGCTAATGTGGCTGGGCCGGATAAGCGTCGCGATCCATCGCAGCAGCACGCTCCGGCGTGATGGTGTGCAAATAGAAAAACGCCCTTCGGGGCGTTTTTCTTGCCCGATTTTTATCGGGCAGGGGATCCGCGATTCAGGTCCTCTCCCCCGTCCTCTCCCGCAAGCGGGCGAGGGCGGGGGAGAGGACCGGCCAAAATGCCATACTCGCGCCGACAAAAAAGCCCCGCATCCGCGGGGCTTCTTCATTCCAGCAACCTTACTTCGCCGGCACCAGCTTCAATGTGCCTTTGGTATTAGCCGCCACTTCACTTTCTTCAAAATGCTGCGGCACATACTCGCCGTTGATATAGGCCTGCGCCTGGTCGGCGTAGTGCTTGTCAAACGGCACGCCGCTTTGCCCAACCGGGTTGATGCCCAGGCTGTGGGCCGGGTCAGCAAAGTCGATCAAGCGGCGGGTGGACGGGCCGTAGACCACGCCCCATGGCGCCGGGCCAACCGGAGCGGTGAGGTTATTGGGCACCTCGTGGCTGCCGGGCGCGGCGAATGGGCCGACATTGAAGACGGCGTCCAACGGTTTTTGCGAACCCAATGGGTGGCCGTGGGTAAGGGTGTGCTCTTTGCCCCACGTCCAGGTTTTTGGGTCGACGCCAATGGTCGATTTCAGGTGGGCCAGGCTGGCTTGCCAGGCGGCTTTAACGGTGTCGGCGCGGGTTTCTTTGGCCGGGGTGTTGCGGTTGTCCCACCACGGTGACTCGGCATCCGCCGCCAGTAGGGGCAGTGCGATGTCGAACGAGCGGGTGGCCAGCAGGTTGGTGAAGAACGCATCGCCCAGTTCATCACGCATGGCGCTGTCGGCGAGTTGGTAGATCAACTGGTTGAACAGCGTCGCTGGCACCGAGTCCAGCGCGTAGTCGCCTTTCCAATTGCTCAGCTGTTCCAGCAGCGCCAGTTCCTGCGGGTCGCTGACCACCGTGCGCAGCACCGGTAGCAGCGGTTTGAGTACGCGGTTGCTGTAGTCGGTCACGGTGTCCAGTTGCAGCGCTTGGCTGTTTTCCAGGTTCCATTTCACCGAGCTATCAGCCAGGTGCTGGTTTAAGCGCGCGCCACGGTCGGCGAGGTTGTAGTAGCCCGGCACTTCCATGCCAGTAGGGGAGACCGGCTGGAAGTTGGCCGACACGATATAACCGCGTGCCGGGTTCTCTTCCTGTGGGTTGGCGCTAAAGGGGTAGAAGCCGTTTTTGTCCGCTTCGTGGCTGCTGCCGTCGAGGATAAACGTCGGGTTCACGCCTTGCGGGCGAATCGGCAACTGCGCCGCTGCCCACCAGCCGATATCCCCTTTGGCATTGGCCCACACCAGGTTCAGCCCCGGCGACTGAATCTTGGCCCCGGCGCTGCGCATTTTTTCCACGCTGTTGGCGCGGTTCAGCTCATAGAAGCCCTGCAACACCGGGTTCTCGGTTTCCAGAAATGCCCACCACATGGCGATTGGCGTTTTGCCGGCAGCCGCGCCCAAGGCGTCGTTGATAATCGGGCCGTGGGGCGATTGGCGCAGGGTGAGTTTGACCGGCGCGGCGTCTTTGACCTTGATCTCTTCTTCGCGGCTTTGCAGCTCTACCCACTGGCCGTTGACCCACACCTGATTGGGGTTGTCCGGGTTGACCTTTTCGGCGATCAGATCGAGGTCGTCGTTCTGGAACATGGTCAGGCTCCAGCCGAATTCCATGTTGTGCCCCAGCGAGGCGAACGGGTTAAGGGCTTGGTGGTGGCCATACAACTCAAAGCCGGGAGCCGACAATTGCGCCTCGTACCACACCGCTGGCACCGAGAAACGAATATGCGGGTCGCCGGCCAGCAGTGGTTTACCGCTCTGGGTGCGGCTGCCGGAAATGGTCCAGGCGTTGCTGCCTTCAAACTGCGGTAAGCCGGCATCGACCAGGGCGTCGTGGCTGAGGCGGGCGATGGCGTTAAGGTCTTTCCAGTCGTTGCTGGCTAGCGCGGCCTGGCCGATGGCGCCCTGCGGTTTCCAGTTGAGGTCAAAAATGTTCAGGTAGTCGGCGCCCAGTTCATCACGCACATAAGTGAGCACTGGCTCGGTACGGAAGGCGGCGGCAAAGCTGTAGGCCATATAGCCGGCGATGCTCATGGTGTCTTCAGGGGTGAAGGGCCGCGGCTTGATGCCCAGTAGGTCAAACTCGATGGGTTTCGGGTGGCTGTCTTGGAACTGGTTGACGCCATCCAGGTAGGCTTCCAGCGCTTTGAATGCGGGCGACTGGTGATCAAGTTTGGGCACGTAGGCATCGGCGTGTTCGCGAATGCGCAGGGTGCGGAACAGGCGGTCGGTGTCCACCAGCTTGGCGCCGAGCACTTCGGCCAATTCGCCACGGGCCAGACGACGCAGCATCTCCATCTGGAACAGGCGGTCCTGGGCATGCACATAACCCAGCGCGCGGTACATATCCGCCTCGTTCTGCGCCTTGATATGCGGCACGCCGCGTTCGTCGTAACGCACACTCACCGCGCCATCCAAATGGGCAAGTTGCACCTGGCCATCGCGCAGCGGCTGTTTGCTGTGGATATACCAGGTGGCGCCAGCGGCTACGGCGGCGACCACTACGGCCAGAGCGGTTAGGGTGCGTTTCATCGACGGATCCTTATTGTTATGGGCGGCTGCTACAACGAGCCGCGCGGTGGCTGCATTTTGCGCACCGTCGTTCTAAACAGGCATTGACCGTAGACCTCAAGGGTGGAAATCTCTGGTCAATTGCCGCTACCGCCGATCCTCCGATGACTAGCACTGTACTGACCCATTCACCGACCATGCGCCGCCTGCTGTACGAGGGGCTGGCCAGCCTTGGTTGGGACCCCACCGACACCTACCGCCGCGCCTATCAAGGTGTGCCGCTATTGCCGCCGTCAGTCTCCGGCCGTGAGGAGCACGACAACGCGCCGCTGTTCTGGGAAGCGCTGCAAGGCCTGACCGGCGACAGCGATATCGGCCTGCACCTGGCCGAGGTAATGAAGCCACGGCCGCTGGATGTGGTCAGTTACCTGCTACTGGCCAGCCGCGACTTACGCCAAGCCCTACAAAGCTTTGTGCGCTACCAGCACATTCTTTCCGGTGGCTTTGCCGCGCGCCTGGAAGAGCAGGGCGACAGCATGCGCCTGGTGCTGGACCTCAACTACCGTGGCTTCGGCTCGCTGCGCCAACAGATCGAGTGCCTGGCGCTGCTGCTGATCAAAATGCTGCGCAGCGTTACCGATGACGAATTCGCGATTCAGGGCGTGGACTTCCGCCACCCCGCGCCACGCCGGCAAAGCGAGCACAAACGGTTATTTGGCCTGGCGCCGCGCTTTGATCAGGCCCATGACGCCCTGGTGTTTTCCAGCAGCCTGCTGACCCGCCCATCGCGCAGCGCCAACCCGCGCTTGTTTGCCTTGCTCAGTCAGCAGGCCGAGTTGGAGTTGCAGGAGCTCGGCGAAAACCAATTGCTCAATCGTGTGCGCTATTGGCTGCAAGGCCATCTGGGGCAGGCCACTTGCAGCTTGCTTGGCTGTGCCGAGGCGCTGCACCTGAATGCTGGCGCCTTGCAGCGCGCTCTGGCGCAACACAGCAGCAGCTTTCGGGTATTGCACGAAGAAGTGCGGCGGCTGCATGCCACCCAACTATTGGAAGCGGGGCAGCCGATCAGGGAGGTGGCGCGGGCATGCGGCTTTGCTGAGCTGTCGCCGTTCTACCGCGCCTTTCGCCGCTGGCAGGGCATGACGCCGCAGGCCTATCAGCGCAAAGCGCAGGCGTTGGCAGAGCGGGCCTAATTCGCCGCCGGTTCAGCCCACTGGCAGAAGCAACCTACGGCTAATGTGTGGGTGGCATTTACGGCACGACCTTGGGCCAGCGCCTCAAGAATCGGCTCGATAAAGCTGTTGCTCGAGGTGCAGGTGGCGCCTTCGCTGTACGGGCCAAAGTAGGCGAGGTTGCCGTCTTTATCCCAAATGCCTACCGCTGGGCTGGCGGGTAAATGCTCGGCACCGGGGAATGCTGTCAGTGGTTGCAGGGCGCTTAGCGTGTCCGGCAACTGGCCTTGGCTACCGGGCTTTTGCACGGCATAAAAGGCCACGCCTTGGGGAGCAAAGTGCGCCATCAACTCGGCCAGGTGTTGTTGATTGCCGACATTGCAGGGGCAGGCCGGGTCCCAGAAATGCACCACGCGAATGGGGCCAGGCCCGGCCAATTGCGCGGGCAATTGCAGCGGGTCGCCGGAAAACAGCGCGGTGGTTTCGGCGAACGGGCGGATATAGCGCGCCTCGTACCACCAAAAGGCGGACACCATAGCGCCGAGCCAGATAACGGCAAGGAGGCTGGCGAGAACAGTTTTGCGCGAGGGTGCGGGCATGGTC
>NZ_JBBNAH010000292.1:0-21685 GCF_037994325.1 Pseudomonas sp. | reverse complement strand
CCCCTCTCCCGCTTGCGGGAGAGGGGGTAGGGGTGAGGGCAGACCGTAACGCTTACTCATGCCCCGCCTCCAACCACCCCAATGGCGCCCCTTGCCGCCACTGCAAGCCCAATCCATCCAACGCCTGATGCCAATCTCCCAAGCGCTGGCTATCCAGCGCCTCCCCAGGCTCTGCTGCCAACAACCACACCCGCGCCTGTCCGGCACTGCGTGCCAACTCCGCGAGCAACGCCAAGGTGCCGCGATCCGGCGAGCGACGTGGGTCGCAGGCAATGGCTAAACGCGCCGGCGGAAAACGACTGAGCTGGTCCAACAAATGCTGACGCTGTTCGCGGCTATCAATCACCCCGGCATCGGCTACACCTTTGGGCAGTGCCGGTGGCCATGGGCGTTTGGGGTCCAGTTCAATCGCTACCAGCACGGCGCCTTCACTTTCCACAGCACCTCTGGCGGCGGGCACGGTAGCCGACAATTCCGGCGCCGCATCGGTCACTCCAAGCCGTTCGCTACTGGGTTGCAGGCGTTCACGCAGCAAGCTGTAACCCGGCAGGTTAAGGTCCAGGCGTAACGCTGAGCGCCCCCGGCGCCACCGCCAGGCGCAGAATACGGCGAGCAAGGCACGGGGCAGCACGCCATAGGCCAGTAACATGCCCAGCAGCCAAAGCGCCCAAGCCTGGCGTGCACTTTCCTCGGCTACTGCATCAGCGCCGCTGGCGCGAATCAGCTCGACGGTCGGGGTGCTAAAACCCAGCAACTGCGGCAGGGCGCCAAGGGTTTGCGTGAGGGTGACAAAGGTGTCGCTGCCAAGCAGGGTGGTTTCCCAAACAAAGCCATAACGGCGCGTAGCCAGTAGCGCCAACAGGCTGCCCAAGGCACTTAGCAAGGCCAGCAACCACAAGCCATGTACCAGCATGCCCAACGCCCAGCGATTTAACCGCTGGCGCTGCAATACGATCAGCAGGGCGGGCGCCAGCTGCGCCGCTTGGGCATCGCGGGCGAATTTCTCGCTAAGCCATAACCATAAGCGCCCCAACGTGGCGTGGCCGTCGCCAGCCAAAACCAGGCCAAGCGCCCAGCCGGCCAGCATGACCAGATGCAGGCCAAGCAAACTGCCCAATGCCCAGAACACATTCACCGGCCGCTGTCCGTCGCCCAATGCCGCCAGCCCCAGCCCGGCGCCGCTAAGTACTGCTAGCGCCATCAGTAACCACAGCGCCAAGCGCGCCCCCTGGTGCCAATGCAGCAGGGCGGTAAGCATGCCGTCACGTTGCGCCAACCACAGCGCGCGGG
Source organism: Pseudomonas sp. (assembly GCF_037994325.1). Classification (GTDB taxonomy): domain Bacteria; phylum Pseudomonadota; class Gammaproteobacteria; order Pseudomonadales; family Pseudomonadaceae; genus Aquipseudomonas. The sequence continues at coordinate 20,395 of NZ_JBBNAH010000292.1, read as the reverse complement.
TTTCGATGCGGCTGGCCAGATCACCGCCAGCGGCCGCCGCCAGGCGATTGGCCTCGCGGTCTTCCAGCGGGCCGGCCTGCTCTTCACGCAGGCGCACGGCCTCGGTTAGCCACAGGCGTTGCAGGGGGGAGAGGGGCGGGGTATTCGAGTGGGTCATCAGCAACTCATGGTGGAAAAAGAGGTGCAGCAGAAGGGGAGGATAACCGCTCAAGCGTGCCCCATCATCCGTTTGCTTTTTTTCCAGCGCCCTTGCCGTTATCCTCGCCGCCATGAATACGACCCTACCTCTTTGCCTGATCGCCGCCCTCGCCGACAACCGCGTGATTGGCCGCGACAATCAATTGCCCTGGCATCTGCCGGCCGACCTCAAGCACTTCAAGGCCATGACCCTCGGCAAGCCGATCATTATGGGCCGCAAAACCTGGGACTCCCTGGGCCGGCCATTGCCGGGGCGACTTAACCTGGTGGTCAGCCGCCAAGCCGGTCTCACCCTGGAAGGCGCCGAGGTGTTCCCCTCGCTTGAAGCGGCGCTGGTGCGCGCCGAAGAATGGGCGCGGGCCGAGGATGCTGACGAACTGATGCTGATCGGCGGCGCCCAGCTCTATGAGCAAGGCCTGGCCCTGGCGCAGCGTCTTTACCTGACGCGCGTCGCCTTGAGCCCGGAGGGTGATGCTTGGTTTCCCGCCTTCGATGAAGCCGCTTGGCATCTGGCCTCCAGCATTGAGCACGATGCTGCGGCCGATAGCCCGGCCTACAGCTTCGAAGTCTGGGACAAACGTTAATCCCGCACACCGCACCAGCTGACTACGCTAAACACGCCGCCTCTCCTGGCGGCGTGCTGTTTTTGCTATTTCGAGGTCCCCCATGCAAGAAAACACCCCGGACGTCCTTGCGGCGGAAACCGTCGCGCCGCTCTTTGTCCGTCACCCACTGTGGGAAGACGGCCTGGCCATGATCTCCGGCACCGCTATGGTGGCATTGGGCATCGCCTTCTACGCCCATGCCGGGTTGCTAACGGGCGGCATGGTCGGCTTGGCGTTTCTGCTCAAGTACCAGGCCGGCGTGCCGTTTGGTTTGATGTTTTTTCTGCTTAATCTGCCGTTTTACCTGCTCGGCATCTGGCGCATGGGCTGGAGCTTTACCCTGCGCACCGGCTGCGCTGTGGCGCTGGTGTCGGTGCTGGCCGAGCTGACCCCGACCTGGGTCTCGTTTAACCACCTGAGTCCGCTGTATGCCTCGGTATTCGGCGGTTTAGCGATGGGTTTGGGCTTGCTGATGTTATTCCGGCACCGCGCTAGCCTGGGTGGGGTGAATATTCTTGCGCTGTTTTTGCAGGAGCGTTTTGGCGTGCGCGCCGGGTGGGTGCAGATGGGCGTGGATTTGCTTATCGTGCTGGCGTCGCTGTTTGTAATTGCGCCAGAGAAAGTGGGATTGTCGATTCTGGGCGCGTTGGCGTTGAACCTGGTGTTGGCCATTAACCATCGTTCGGATCGTTATACCGGTGTGAGTTAACCACCGGCCTTCCCGCGAAGGCTAGACCAATAGTTCTCGCAGCGTTCCGGTTACCTGCCCCTCTGCAATCTCCAAAAAACCCACACTGATCGGCAATTTAAACCGCCGCGGCCCAGCACTCCCGGGGTTGATATACAGCACGCCATGCACCTGCTTTTGCAGCGGCTTATGGGAGTGTCCGGTCACCACCACATCAATCCCGGCCGGCAGTTGCTCGGGCACATCGGCCATTTCATGCACCACGTAAATGCCGATGCCGTCGATGCGCAGCACGGCATGGGTGGGCACGCTGCTGGCCCAGCTGTCGTCTTTATCGTTGTTGCCGCGCACCACGGTCAGCGGCGCCAGGTCGCGCAGGGCTTCGAGGATCTCCGGCTTGCCGATATCGCCGGCATGCACAATGCGCTCGCAACCTTCGAGGGCGGCCACCGCTTCGGGGCGTAGCAAGCCGTGGGTGTCGGAAATCAGGCCGATTTTCATGGGCAGGGTCTCCCGAGTTAAACAGTTGAAATAGAAAAGCTTATTGGCCAAAGGGTCGTTTTTCGCGGTTTTCCATGGCGTTTTCACGACAGTGCATGGCGCTCTGGGCAATTGCACTGTCGCTGTCGGAGCAAGCGTGTAACGGTCATTTGTTAGCGTCGGGGTTTCATTCAGGGAGACCCACCATGAAGCTCGCTTCGTCGCTATTTGCCGCTGCATTCGCCCTTGGTTTGGCCGGCCAAGCCGCTGCCGCCACCGAGCTTAAACACTGGCCAGCAGATGCGGCCAAGCAACTGGACGCCATGATTGCGGCGAATGCCAATAAGGGCAACTTCGCGGTCTTCGATATGGACAACACCAGCTACCGCTACGATCTCGAAGAGTCCTTGCTGCCGTTTATGGAAAACAAGGGCGTGCTGACCCGCGACACGCTCGACCCCTCGCTAAAACTGATGCCCTTCAAAGACACCGCCGAGCACAAGGAAAGCCTGTTCAGTTACTACTACCGCCTGTGTGAGATCGACGACATGGTCTGCTACCCCTGGGTGGCTCAGGTGTTTTCCGGCTTTACCCTCAACGAGCTGAAAGGCTATGTCGACGAGCTGATGGCCTCCGGCAAACCTGTGCCGAGCACCTACTTCGAAGGCGATGTGGTCAAGACCATCGAGGTGCAGCCGCCCAAGGTCTTTACCGGCCAGGCCGAGCTGTACAACAAGCTGATGGAAAACGGTATTGAGGTGTATGTCATGACCGCCGCCTCGGAAGAGCTGGTGCGCATGGTCGCGTCCGATCCCAAGTACGGCTACAACGTTAAACCGCAGAACGTCATTGGTGTCAGCCTGCTGCTTAAAGACCCCAAGACGGGTGCACTGACAACCGCGCGCAAACAAATCACCGCCGGCAGCTACGATGCCAAGGCCAATATGGGCCTGGAAGTAACTCCGTATCTATGGACCCCAGCGACCTGGATGGCTGGCAAACAGGCGGCGATCCTCACCTATATCGATGAATGGAAAAAACCGGTGCTGGTGGGCGGCGATACCCCGAGCAGTGACGGCTACATGCTGTTCCACAGCGTGGATGTGGCCAAAGGCGGCATTCACCTGTGGATCAACCGCAAAGACAAATATATGGGCCAGATCAACGCCATGATGGCCAAGCATGCGGCAGCGCAGGCTAAGGAAGGACTGCCGGTGACGGCGGATAAGAATTGGCTGGTGGTGAAGCCTGAAGAGATTCAGTAACTGCGTATAAAAGCCCCTCTCCCCAGCCCTCTCCCGCGAGCGGGCGAGGGGGCCGACCACACCGCGATTAGATTCCCCTCTACCGCTTGCGGGAGAGAGGCTAGGGGAGAGGGGCCGTTGATCTTGCTCACGCCGACAAAAAAGCCCCGCACTAGGCGGGGCTTTTCATTTCAGCGGTAAGCGATTACAGCCCGTCCAACATCGCCTTGTTACGCACAGCACCCTTATCGGCACTGGTCGCCAACAACGCATACGCCTTCAGCGCAGTAGTCACTTTACGTGGCCGCTTCTCGACCGGCTTCCAGCCTTTCTTATCTTGCTCATGGCGGCGATGGGCAATCTCTTCATCGCTCACCAGCAAGTTGATGCTGCGGTTGGGGATATCGATCAGCACTTTGTCGCCGTCGCGCACCAAGCCAATAGCGCCGCCCGCTGCCGCCTCTGGCGAGGCGTGGCCGATGGACAGGCCCGAAGTGCCGCCGGAGAAGCGACCGTCGGTGAGCAGCGCACAGGCTTTGCCCAGACCTTTGGATTTCAGGTACGAAGTCGGGTAGAGCATCTCCTGCATACCCGGCCCGCCTTTCGGGCCTTCGTAACGGATGATGACGATATCGCCTTCTTTCACTTCATCGGCGAGGATGCCGCGCACCGCGCTGTCCTGGCTTTCAAAGATCTTGGCGTTGCCTTCAAACACATGGATCGACTCGTCGACGCCGGCGGTTTTCACCACGCAGCCATCCAGCGCGATGTTGCCGTACAGCACGGCCAGGCCGCCTTCTTTCGAATAGGCGTGTTCGAAGCTACGGATACAGCCGTTTTCACGGTCGTCATCCAGGGTTTCCCAACGGGTCGACTGGCTGAACGCAGTCTGAGTCGGAATTCCCGCCGGGCCGGCTTTGAAGAAGTGGTGCACGGCTTCGTCGTTAGTCTGGGTGATATCCCATTTGGCGATCGCTTCGGCCATGGACTTGCTGTGCACGGTCGGCAGGTCGGTGTGCAGCAGGCCGCCACGGGCTAGCGAACCAAGAATGCTGAAAATGCCACCGGCACGGTGCACATCTTCCATGTGGTACTTCTGAATATTCGGCGCCACTTTGCACAGTTGCGGCACTACACGGGAAAGACGGTCGATATCGCGCAGGTCGAAATCGATTTCGGCTTCTTGAGCGGCAGCCAGCAAGTGCAGGATGGTGTTGGTCGAACCGCCCATGGCGATGTCCAGCATCATGGCGTTTTCGAAGGCTTTGAAGTTGGCGATATTGCGCGGCAAGACCGACTCGTCACCCTCGCCGTAGTAGCGCTTGCACAGCTCGACAACAGTGCGCCCGGCCTGCAGGAACAACTGCTCGCGGTCGCTATGGGTGGCCAGGGTTGAACCGTTACCCGGCAGGGCCAGGCCCAAGGCTTCGGTCAGGCAGTTCATTGAGTTGGCAGTAAACATGCCGGAGCAGGAGCCGCAGGTAGGACAGGCGCTGCGTTCATACTCGGCGACTTTTTCATCGGAGGCGCTGCTGTCTGCGGCAATCACCATGGCGTCGACCAGGTCCAGGCCATGGCTGGCCAGCTTGGTTTTACCGGCTTCCATCGGCCCGCCGGAAACAAAGATCACCGGAATGTTCAGGCGCAACGCCGCCATCAGCATGCCGGGGGTGATCTTGTCGCAGTTAGAGATGCAGACGATGGCATCGGCGCAGTGCGCGTTAACCATGTATTCCACGGAGTCGGCGATGATCTCGCGGCTTGGCAGCGAATAGAGCATGCCGTCGTGGCCCATGGCGATGCCGTCATCGACGGCGATGGTGTTGAATTCTTTGGCCACGCCGCCGGCGCGTTCGATTTCGCGGGCAACCAGTTGGCCAAGGTCTTTCAAGTGCACGTGGCCCGGTACGAACTGGGTGAACGAGTTGGCGATGGCAATGATCGGCTTTTTAAAGTCTTCGTCCTTCATCCCGGTGGCGCGCCACAGAGCGCGAGCGCCGGCCATGTTGCGGCCGTGGGTGGAGGTTTTTGAACGGTAATCAGGCATGACGGTTTCCTGCGGCTAATCAGGTGTCTGTTGATAGGTGCTTGAGCGCTGATCTACCGGAGACGACGGCAGTTGGCCGTGCGGTCGGTGTGGGTCGTATTCGAAACGGGGTTACCGCTCGTACGGCCGGGGCCCAAAAGCCCGCCGGGGATGGGTGGCGAGGAATGGGCCGATTCTACGCCCCCCGCGCCCGCCTAGGAAAGGCTGACGGTCGGTGATGGCGAGGTGCTCTGTAGGGTGCGCCGTGCGCACCAGTGCGATATCGGCGTAAACCGCTTGGTGCGCACAGCACACCCTACGAGCGTTCTGCGTTATGCGTTGGGTAGCAACCGGCAGGTCAGGCTCTTGATGTAACGGGTTTCGGCAATGGCCATATGCACCGGGTGGTCCGGGCCTTGGCCGCCGCGTTCGAGCATGAGGATGTTGCGGTCCAGGTGGCGGGCGCTCTGCAGCAGGATGTTTTGCAGGTTGTCCTCTTCCAGGTGCATGGAGCACGACGCGCTAACCAGAATGCCGTCCTTGCTGAGCAGGCGCATGGCCATTTCGTTCAGGCGACGGTAGCCGGCTTCACCGTTTTTCATGTCTTTTTTGCGTTTGATAAAAGCCGGTGGGTCGCACACCACCACGTCAAAACGCTCTTCGGAGGACTTCAGCTCTTTCAGCGCGGCGAACACGTCGCCTTCGATGCAGGTCACTTTCTCGGCCACGCCATTAAGGGTGGCGTTGCGCTCTACGCCGTCCAGGGCAAAAGCCGAGGCGTCGACGCAGAACACTTCGCTGGCGCCAAACGCCGCCGCTTGCACGCCCCAGCCACCGATATAGCTGAACAGGTCGAGCACGCGCTTGCCTTTGACATAGGGCGCCAGGCGCGCGCGGTTCATGCGGTGGTCGTAAAACCAGCCGGTTTTCTGCCCTTCAATTACCGGCGCTTCAAACTTCACGCCGTTTTCTTCCAGGGCCACCCAGTCCGGCACTACGCCGAATGGAGTTTCCACATAGCGCGGCAAACCTTCAGCATCGCGTGCAGCGGAGTCGTTTTTAAACAGCACGCCACGCGGTTGCAGCACTTGCACCAGGGCGGCGAGCACGTCGTCCTTGTGGCGCTCCATGGTTGGCGAGGTGATTTGCACCACGAGAATGTCAAAGAAGCGGTCGACTACCAGGCCTGGCAGCAGGTCGGAGTCGCCGTACACCAGGCGATAGCACGGCTGCTCAAACAGGGTTTCACGCAGCGACAAGGCTACCTTGATGCGGTGTACCAGCAGGGACTTATCTAGGCTGTATTTGGTGTCGCGCGACAGCAGGCGGGCGCAGATCAGGTTGTTCGGGCTAATGCCGACAACACCAAGCGGCTTGCCGCCAGCGGCTTCAAGAATGGCTTGGTCGCCGGCCTGGAAGCCCGAGAGCGGGGTGGCGGCGACGTCGATTTCGTTGCTGTAAACCCACAGATGTCCGGCGCGCAGGCGGCGATCGGCATTGGCTTTGAGGCGCAGGCTGGGCAGGGACATGGGGTCACTCTCCGAAAAAAGAGCGGGAGTATAACGTAGGTTGGGTGGAGCGCAGCGAAGCCCAACACACGCAGTACTCGGAGGGCGCCGATGTTGGGCTTCGCCTGTGGCTCAACCCAACCTACGAGATCACCGGTTGCAGGAAACGAGGCTGAAGCCTCAAAACCGTTGAGGCTTAGGCAGCCAAGGCTTCGATCAGCTTTTTGTTAAACGCCGGAATGTCATCCGGTTTGCGGCTGCTGATAAAGGTGCCGTCTTGCACCACTTCTTCATCCACCCATTTGCCGCCGGCATTGGTGATGTCGTCTTTCAGCGAGCTCCAACTGGTGATGGTGCGACCTTTTACCAGGCCAGCAGAAACCAATAGCCAAGCACCATGGCAGATCACCGCAATGGGTTTTTCATTTTGCGTGGCTTGCACCACCAGGCTCTGTGCACCGGGAATGCTGCGAATGGTGTCGGAGTTCATGACCCCGCCTGGCAGTACCAAGGCGTCGTAGTCGCCAATATTGGCGGCCTCGAAGGTTTTGCTGACGGTGAAGCTGTCGCCGGGCTTGTCGTGGTGCCAGCCTTTTACTTGGCCGGTGCTGGCCGAGAGGATATCCACCGCTGCGCCAAGCTCTTCCAACGCATCTTTGGGGCCGGTCAGCTCCACTTGTTCGAAGCCGTCGGTTACCAACAGGGCGATGCGTTTGCCTTTCAGGGAGGTGCTCATGTTCGGCTCCTTAACGTTGAGGGCGTTAAGTTCCGAGGGGCTGGCGCTGCGGAAAGTTCAGGCTGTCTGTGCTCAGACGAATGGTGCAGGGCGGCTTGCCGCGAATTTATTGAGGTCTTTCCGTCTGTCAGGGATTTCCTGCAATCCTGAGGGTTACGGCGCTTAACGGGGCGGGTAGACTGTGGCTTCCGTCACGTTAACAACGCCCGTGCAGTCATGGCCCCAGAACTTACCGCCGAACAAATTCAGAAAGTGCTGCAAGGCATCAGCGTGCCGCCGCAGCCTCAGATCATGGTCGACCTGCAAATGGAGCAGGTGATGCCGTTCCCGGATCTGAAGAACATCGCCAAGCTGATCAGCCAGGATCCCGGCCTTTCCGGCGCGTTGCTTAAAATCGTCAATTCGCCGTTTTTCGGCCTGTCCAACCGCATCGCCTCGATTCAGCAGGCGGTCAATCTGCTGGGTTCCAATACGGTGATCAACCTGATCAACGCGCAGTCGATCAAGGGCGAAATGAGCGATGAGGCCATTGTCACCCTTAACCGTTTTTGGGACACCGCGCAGGACGTGGCCATGACCTGCCTGACCCTGGCCAAGCGCATCGGTTACCAGTCGGCCGACGAGGCGTACACCTTGGGCTTGTTTCACAACTGCGGCATCCCGCTAATGATCAAGCGCTTCCCCGACTATATGACGGTGCTGGAAGAGGCCTACGCCAGTGCCACCAGCGAGCGGCGCATTGTCGATACAGAAAACCGTGTGCTGAACACCAACCATGCCGTGGTGGGTTACTTCACTGCCAAGTCGTGGAATTTGCCGCTGCACTTGTGTGAGGCCATCGCCAATCACCACAACACGCTGTCGATTTTTACTGACGACTCGGTGCGTGATGCGCAGCTGAAAACGCTGTTGGCGATTCTGAAGATGTCCGAGCACATCTGCGAAAGTCACCGCATTTTGGGTAACCAGACCGAAGACCATGAGTGGCAGAGCATCGAACAGCTGGTGCTGGAATATGTGGGCTTGTCGGAATACGACTTCCAGACCCTGAAAGAAAGCATCCGCGATTTGAGCATGCATTAATGCGCGGCGGTCGGGCTTGCAGCCCATGGCCGCCATTCTGCTAAGGTGCCCACCTGTCCTTTTGCCGTGCCGTGCGCCATGCCTGAACTTCCTGAAGTAGAAACCACCCGACGCGGCATTGCGCCGTACCTTGAAGGCCAGCGCGTTAGCCGCGTGATTGTGCGTGACCGTCGCTTGCGTTGGCCGATCCCGGAAGACCTTGATGTGCGCCTCTCCGGCCAACGCATTGAAAGCGTCACGCGGCGCGCCAAGTACCTGTTGCTGACGGCCGAGGCGGGCACGCTGATTAGTCATTTGGGCATGTCCGGCAATCTGCGTTTGGTGCCGATTGATACGCCGGTGGCCAAGCATGAGCATGTGGATATCGAGTTGGAGTCGGGGCTGGCGCTGCGTTACACCGACCCGCGACGCTTTGGCGCCATGCTCTGGAGTACCGAGCCGCTGTTGCATGAGTTGCTGGTAAAACTGGGGCCGGAGCCGCTGACTGAGCTATTCGACGGCGACCGGCTGTTCACGCTTTCACGCGGCAAAACCATGGCGGTAAAGCCTTTCATCATGGATAACGCCGTGGTGGTCGGGGTCGGCAATATCTACGCGACCGAAGCCTTGTTTGCCGCCGGTATCGACCCGCGCCGTGAGGCCGGGTCCATTTCGCGGGCGCGTTATCTGGAGCTGTCACTGCAGATCAAACGCATCCTCGCGCACGCCATCGAACGGGGCGGCACCACCTTGCGCGACTTCGTGGGGGGCGATGGCCAGCCGGGTTATTTCCAGCAGGAGTTGTTTGTGTACGGGCGCGGTGGCGAGTTCTGCAAAACCTGCGGCACTACCTTGCGCGAGGTGAAACTGGGGCAGCGCGCCAGCGTGTATTGCCCGCGTTGTCAGCGCTGATACAGCGGCGTTTTTTCCCTGATTCGCCTCGCTCTTCAGCTTGAAGGCTCGGCAAAAAAACCGTGGTGTTTACAGGGCGTGTGTAAGCGCACAGTTACGCGCGGATTTTTCCTCGCCAATCGCCCTGCAAAACCCGCAGAATGCGATCTCCAGCGATTGACGGCCGTCACGCTGACAATTTCCGGCGCGCTGTTATAGTTACAGCCACCGCACTTTGAATCGATGAAGGACCGCACTCATGAACCTGTTTCGCTCAACCGCTGTTGTCCTGGCGCTGACCACTGGCCTTCTGGCACTGCCGGTAATGGCGGACGGGTCGAGTACCTCCAACCAGAGCGGCGACCCTGCCTATGATCTGCAAGCACCACCTGCCTACGCCATGGTCGGTGATTTGGTCATCGCTCGCCCGCTGCTGATTGCCGCGACTGTGATTGGCGCTGGCGTATTCGTCATCAGCCTGCCGTTCACCGCTTTGGGCGGTAACGTCGGTGAAGCCGGCAAGGCGTTGGTGGTTGATCCAGGCAAAGAAGCCTTTGTGCGCTGCCTGGGCTGCACTGAAAGTGGCTACAAGCGTCCTCAGCAGCAGTGATTTGACGCCCGCGGGCGAACACAAAAAAGCCGGTCAGTTGACCGGCTTTTTTGTGTCTGCGATTCAGGGTTTGCTGGGCGAAAGCTTGGCCTGGCCGATTCCACGCGGGTCGCTCGCAGCCTCAACGCTGGCGTTGTCTTTATGCCACTGCAACACCTGCTGATTGCCATAAGGCCGCGCCACCGGTTTGACCTGATAACCGCGCCCTTGCAGGGCTTTAAGCTCGGCGCCAGTAAACGCATTGGGCTCGTACTCCACCACATCCGGCAAGTACTGATGGTGGTAGCGCGGCGCCGCCGGCCAACTCGCCACCGGCTGGCCGTCCAGATACTGCAGCATCGCCAGCAACACCATGCTGGGGATGCGGCTGCCGCCGGGGGTGCCGAAGGCGCTGAATTGCGTAGGACTTTCAATAAAGCTCGGGCTCATGCTCGACAACGGCCGTTTACCCGCAGCAATGGCATTGGCTTGGCTGCCACTTAAGCCATAGGCGTTAGCGCCCTGAACGTTGGCGGCAAAGTCGTCCATCTCATCATTAAGCAACACGCCAGTGCCTGGCGGGGTGAACGCGGCGCCAAAGGGCAAGTTCACCGACAGCGTCGCCGACACGGCATTGCCCGATGTGTCCAGCACCACAAAGTGGGTGGTGTGGTTGCCTTCTTTCCAGGCTGGCGACGGCGGCAGGCTGCTGCTTGGGGTGGCTTTCTGCGGGTCGATGCCACTGGCCAGTTGCTTGAGGTAGTTGGCGTCGAGCAGTTGCGTAATGGGGTTGGCGACAAAGTCCGGGTCGCCGAGCAAGCCGCGATCACGATAGGCACGGCGCAGCACTTCAATCACGTAATGAGCACGCTGCAGCTTGTCCGCTTCGCGCCAGGGCAGCTGCTGGAGCATGGTCAGGCTTTGCGCCAGGGCAATGCCGCCAGCGGAAGGTGGCGGCGCGCTGATCAGTTCGCGGCCATCGGCCAGCGGATAACGCAGTGGCTGGCGCTCTACCACTTGGTACTGCTCAAGGTCTTTGAGGGTCCAGATACCGCCAGCGGCGCGTACGCCGTCCACCAGCTTTTGCGCGGTCTCGCCGCTGTAGAAACCGGGTTTACCGTAGCGGCCCAGGCGTTCCAGGGTGTCGGCCAGATCGTGTTGGCGCAGCAGGCTGAGTGCTTTGGGAATCTCGCCTTTTTCGTCGAGAAACAAGCGCGCCGTTTCCGGGTTGTCACGCAGCGCCGATAGGCGCCATAACGCCCGCTCGCGGTACACCGGGTCGATGGAGACGCCATCACGGGCCAGGCGAATAGCCGGGCCGAGCGAATCAATCAGCGGCAGCTTGCCGTATTTGCGCGCCAGCTCCACCAGCGCCGCCGGCAGCCCAGGAACTGCCGCGGCTAGCGCTCCATCCAGCGATAGCCCGGCCTGCACCTGGCCATCGCGCTTGTACATATCGGCATGCGCCGCCAGCGGCGCACGTTCGCGGGCATCGAGAAAACGGTAGGTGGGTTGTTCGCTCGCCTGGCGCAGCAGAAAGAAGCCGCCGCCACCCAGGCCCGAGCTATAGGGCTCGACCACCGCCAGCGCGGCGCTGACGGCAATTGCGGCATCAAAGGCATTGCCACCGGCGGCCAGGGTTTCCAGGCCGGCGATGGTGGCAGCGGGGTGGGCGCTGGCGATGGCCGCCTGTTTTGGCGCCTGCGCGGCGGCAGCGGTGAACGCAACAAAGAGCAGCAAGGCGGCGATCAGCGCCTTGCCGGGGTGGCTGCCACGCATCCGGCAGCCCATGGGTTTAGGCCTTACCCGTGAGGATCAAGTACTTGTTCATCAGCTCGTCCTTGCTCTCGACATTGTTTTCGTCGAGGGGGATGCAATCGACCGGGCACACCTGCTGGCACTGCGGCTCGTTGTAATGGCCGACGCATTCGGTGCACAGGTTAGGGTCGATAACGTAGATCTCTTCACCCTGCGAAATGGCGGCGTTAGGGCACTCAGGCTCGCAAACATCGCAGTTGATGCAGTCGTCGGTGATGATTAAAGACATGAAACACAACTCCTGCCGAAGCGGATAACCACGGCATGTTCAGACAGCGGAAGCGCAAATTGTGCCGGATTGTCGGGGAGGGCGCCAATCGTTGCGCGCAGTAGAGCCCTTTCACCGTCATTCCCGCGCAGGCGGGAATCCAGAATCGGCAAGCTGACGGTGCTCCCCGCAGCAGCCTGGGTCTACGCCTGCGAGGGGACGACCGGCGTAAGTTGCGCTTACTTCTTGAACCGTTCCAGCAGTGCCTCGGCCACTGCCGGGTGCACAAACTTGCTGATATCGCCGCCCAGGTTGGCGATTTCGCGCACCAGGGTGGAGGAGATAAACGAATACTTTTCGGACGGGGTCAGAAATAGGCTTTCCACATCGGGCACCAATATGCGGTTCATATTGGCCAACTGAAATTCGTATTCGAAGTCGGACACCGCACGCAGGCCGCGCAGGAAGATATTGGCGCCCTGCTCTTTGGCGAAATGCGCCAGCAGGGTGGAGAAGCCGACCACTTCCACGTTGGGCAAGTGTTTGGTCACTTCACGGGCCAGTTCCACCCGTTGTTCGAGGGGGAACAGCGGGTTTTTCTTCGGGCTGGCCGCGACGGCTATGACCACTTGATCGAACAGGCGCGAGGCGCGTTCAACGAGGTCACCGTGACCCTTGGTGATGGGGTCAAAGGTACCTGGGTACAACACTCGATTCATCGTGACGTCCTGGCGCAGGCCATAGGGGAGTCGGATGGTAGCGCAGCAGCCCCCCTGGGCCAAGTCATGGGCGCTGTCGAACGTAGGAATAGTCCGGCAGCGCCTAGTGTCACGCGGCTTTCAGGCGTTCCGCCAATTGCGTGGCCAGTTGCGCGGTGAGGCCATACACCGACAATTGCGGGTTGGCGCCAATGCTGGTGGGGAACAACGAACCATCATGAATCGACAGATTGCTGAGCTGATGATGGCGACCAAGACTGTCGGTTACCGCCTGCGTCGGGTCTTCACCCATGGCGCAGCCGCCCATCACGTGGGCGCTGCCCAGGCGGGTGCGGTAAATCTCCAGGCTCAGGCTGTCGATCAGGCTTTTAGCTTCACCAATGGTCTTCACATAGTCGGCATCGGCATGCAGCGGCAGCACGCTTTTGGCCCCGGCGGCGAACTGGATTTCGGCCATGGTGTGGAAGGCGCGGCGAATGCCATCCCAGGTGTAATCGGTCATCTGGTAATCGAGCACCGGGCTGCCGTCACTGCGCAGTTCAACTGTGCCTTCGGCGCTGTCCGGGTGAAAACCGTCGCGCAACAGGGCGAGCATGGCGTTGGTATGCGGCAGTTGCTCCATGCGCATGGCGTTGTCCACACCAAACCGGCCGAGTAACGTCGAGGTTAGCGACGGCTGCAGGGGCGGTACTTCGAGCTTGTAGGACATGCGCCCGGTGGTGCCGTCGTCCCACTGGAAGTGGTCGGAATAGATCGATTGCGGTGCGCCGTAAAACGGGTTGATCACCTGCTCGAACTGCGCGGCGGAGAAGTTTACCAAGTGAATAAAGGTGCGCTTGCCGGTGCGCTGGTGCGGGTCTGGCGCTTTGGAACGCAGCAGAATGGCCGGGGTGTTGATGCCACCGCCGGAGAGCACGTAATGCTTGGCCTTAACCGTGATAGTGCGGCCGGTCGGCGCTACGCAGCGCTCGTCCATGGCCTGGCACTGAATGCCGGTGACCTTGTCGCCCTCGATCAGCAGCTTGTCGGCGCGAGCCAAATACAGCAGCTCGCCGCCTTTTTCCAAGGTGGCGGGAATGGTGGTCACCAGCATCGACTGCTTGGCGTTGGTCGGGCAGCCCATGCCGCAGTAACCTAAGTTCCAGCAGCCGAGCACGTTACGGGGAATGACCTTCCAGTGATAACCGAGCTTGTCGCAGCCCGTGCGGATGACATCGTTGTTGGCGTTGGGCGGCATGATCCACTGGGCCACGCTCAGGCGCCGCTCCATCTTCTCGAACCAGGGTGCCATCTCGGCCACGCTATGGCCTTTGACGTTATGTTCTTTGGCCCAGTGTTCGAGGGTCGGTTCTGGCGTGCGAAAGCTCGAGGTCCAGTTCACCAGTGTGGTGCCGCCCACGGCGCGCCCTTGCATGATGGTGATGGCGCCGTCTTTGCTCATCCGGCCGATGCCTTCCTGATAGAGGCTGGGGTAAGCCTCAGCCTCCTGCATCTTGAAGTCGCTGCTGGTTTTCAGTGGGCCTTCTTCAATCAGCAGCACTTTGAAACCGGCTGCGCTGAGGATTTCTGCCGTCGTGCCGCCGCCCGCACCGGTGCCGACAATCACCACATCGGCGTCCAGGGTCAGGTCGTTTTCCAGGCGTGAGCCGTTGTAGGTTTTCCAGCCGCGGGCAAGGCCGTCGGCAAACAGATCAGGTACGGGCATTCGGGCGATCTCGGCTTAATTCTTATTAGTAGAGGTGCAGCAACGCGTGCGCTCAGACCTTGGGCGGCCCGGGGTAGCCGCAGTGTGCCCAGGATTCCGGGCGGCCATACCAGGACATCATCACCAGCTGCAGCACCGAGGCATGGCCCATGCGTAACAGGCTGAGCGAGCTGTTCTGCCAGCGTTCGAGGAAGTGGCTGATGTCCTCGCTGGACGCATTGTCCCAACTGCCCCACACGCCGGTGAGCGGCCCACGGGTGACGGCCATGGCCAACACATCGAACAGCTGCACGGTGAGCTTGAGCAGCTCCGGCGACACGTGATTGAGGCTGTAGTCGAGGTTTTGCAGGGTGCCAGTGATGGCTTGCGGCATATTTTCCGGCTTCACCGCGCCGGCGAGCATCACCGCAATCACGGCCTTGAGAAAGGGCAGGTCGCTGTCACGCACAATGGCGAAACCGCTGGCTGGCGAGCTGGCCGAACAACCACTGAGGCTGGCGGTGAGCCCTGCCGTGGCGAGAAAGGCCGAGCCCATCAAACCGACCTTGAGCAGACCGCGCCGCGAGAGAACGGGCGCTTGGATTACTGAGTCATTCATTATTGTTTTTTGACCTCATCACACGGCCTGAACGGGCTCTATCGGCCCGTCGCAGGTTCAGACTGGGTTTAGCGCAGGAACAGTTTCAGCACCAGTTTCTGCAAGGCTTTGCCATAGGGCGGGTAGATTACTTTTGCGGCGTTAAAGCGCTGTTTGATAAACACGCCCTTGGCCTTGCTAAAGGTCAGGAAGCCCTCGTGGCCGTGGTAGTGGCCCATGCCCGAAGCGCCGACGCCACCGAAGGGCATATCGTCCTGCGCCACGTGCAGCAGGGTGTCGTTCAAGCACACGCCGCCGGCATGGGTTTCATGCAGCACGCGTTTTTGCTCGGCCTTGTTGTAGCCGAAGTAGTACAGCGCCAGCGGCCGTGGCCGGTCGTTGATATAGGCGAAGGCATCTTCCAGGCGCTCGTACGGCACGATGGGCAGCAGCGGGCCGAAGATTTCGTCCTGCATCAGCTTCATCTCGTCGTTCACGTTTAGCACCACGGTTTGCGCCAGGCGCCGGCCTTGGCTTTCCGGGAACAGCGGCACCAGTTTCGCGCCTTTGCTCTCGGCGTCGCTGAGCAGGCCTTTGAGGCGCTGCAATTGGCGCTCGTTGATCACGGCGGTGTAGTCGGGGTTGTCTTTCAGGCTTGGGTAGAAGCCTTGCACGCTCTTGCGATAGGCCTCGACAAAGCCGTCGACGCGGTCCCTGGGCACCAGCACATAGTCTGGCGCCACGCAGGTTTGCCCGGCGTTCATGGTTTTGCCGAACGCGATGCGCTCGGCGGCGTCGTTAAGCGGCACATCGTGGGAAACAATGGCCGGCGATTTACCGCCCAGTTCCAGCGTCACCGGCACCAGGTTTTCCGCCGCCGCGCGCATAACATGGCGGCCAATGCTGGTGGCGCCGGTAAACAGCAGGTGGTCGAACGGCAACTTGGAAAAGGCCATGCCCACTTCGGCTTCGCCCAGCACCACGGCCACCAAGTCTTCGGGGAAGATGCGCGCCAGCAGGTCTTTGATCAGCTGCGAGGTGATGGGCGTCGACTCGCTCATCTTGATCATCACGCGGTTACCGGCGGCCAACGCGCCCACCAGCGGGCCAATGGCCAGAAACAGCGGGTAGTTCCACGGCACGATCACGCCGATCACACCCAACGGCTGGTAAATCACCTTGGCGCTGGCCGGCTGGAAGGCCGGGCCGACGGAGCGGCGCGACGGCTTCATCCATTTTTTGATGCGTTTGGTGGCGTAGTGAATGCCGTGCACGCTGGGCATCACTTCGGCCAGCAGGGTTTCTTCGGCGGCGCGGTTGCTGAAGTCTTGGGAGATGGCCTGCACCAAGGTGTCTTTCTCTTTCAGCAGCAGCTCGCACAGGCTGTTGAGCCACTGAATGCGTTGCGCCGCTTCCGGCATGGGGTTAGCGCGGAAGGCTTCGCGCTGGGCTTTGAGCAGTTCGTCGAGCTGGGAAATTTGCTGTTGGTTTTGTTGTAAGTAAGCAACGTCGGCGACCATTTGAAGGCTCCTGGGCAGTCCAGTTAAGGGAACCCAGGCCGGCAGAAACGTCGGTTCAGGGTTGCGCAAAACAGCGTGCTGGATTTTTAGAGCAATTACTCTAATGTGTCAAATAGGATGCCGACAAGGCGCCGCAGATGCACCCCAACGAAAAGTTAGGCTGCGATCTTTCTGTGGTCTCTGGTAACAATTAGCGCGCTTGTGCGTGTACCTTTGGCGCAAGAGGAGAGCTGAGTCTGGCGCTGAAAACAGCTCTAGAACGCAGCTGCTAGAGAATTTGTGTGTGAGGTACGAGCGCCATGGCCGCGCCAATGAAAACCCGCGAACGCATCATCCAAGCCAGCCTGGAGCTGTTTAACCTTCAGGGTGAACGCAATGTGACCACCAACCACATTGCCGCGCACTTGGTGATTTCGCCGGGCAATTTGTATTACTACTTCCGAAATAAGCAGGCGATCATCGCCGAGCTGTTCAGCCAATACGAACAGCAGGTCGACACCTTTTTGCGTCCGCCAGAAGGCCGCGCCATGACGGTGGAAGACAAAACCTTCTACCTCGAAGCCTTGCTCGCCGCCATGTGGCATTACCGCTTTCTCCATCGCGACCTTGAGCATTTGCTGGAAAGCGATGCCAACCTGGCGGCGCAGTACCAACAGTTTTCCCTGCGCTCCATGGGCCGCGCCAAAGCGATTTACCAAGGCTTTGTCGATGCCGGCATTTTGCTGATGGGCGAGCGGCAGATCGAAGCGCTGACCCTTAATGCCTGGATCATCATGACCTCCTGGGTGCGCTTTCTGTGCACCTCACGCGGTGACATGGGCGACCTCAGCGAAGAGATGTTGCGCCGCGGCATCTACCAGGTGCTGGCGCTGGAGGGCGGCTATATCGCCCCGCAGGCACGCGAGGCGGTGGACGCCTTGCAGCAGCGCCTGTTCGTGCCAATCGATGGTGTGGTGTAGGGGCTAGCTAAGCGCTGCCAGCCACTGCGGAATGCGCCGCTCAAGGTAATACTCCGGGTGGCGCAGCGAGCCCTGAATAAAACCCACATGACCGCCATGGGTGTGCAGTTCGAATTGCACGCAACTGGCCAGTTCGTCTGGTTCCGGCAGGCTGTGGGGAAACACAAAAGGGTCGTCCGTCGCCTGAATCATCAGCGTTGGTGTCTGAATACGGCTGAGAAAATAGCGGCTGGATGAGCGCTTGTAGTAGTCCTCTGCATCGACAAAGCCATGCAGCGGCGCGGTGACCCGGCCATCAAAATCCCAGAACGTGCGCATATTGGTCAGCGGGCCGAGCTTTTCCAGAATCGACAGGCGATCGGCCTGGCCTTTGTGGGCGAACAGGCGCTGTTTGTCTTTTACGTAGGCGAGCATCTCGCGCATAAAGTGCGCTTGATAGACCTTGGAAAAGCCCATGCCGATGCGGTCGGCACATTGGTCCAAGCGAAACGGCACCGACACCGCCACCGCGCCTTGCAACTGGCTATCGGCACCACTTTCGCCCAAGTACTTGAGCAGCACATTGCCACCCAGCGAATAACCAACCGCATACAGCGGCGCCATCGGCCGCTTGGCGCGCAGGTGGCGGATGGTTTCGGCCAAGTCTTCGCTGGCGCCGGAGTGGTAACCGCGCGGCAACAGGTTGGGCTCGCCTGAGCAGCCACGCCAGTTCAACGCCACGCTGGCCCAGCCTTGCGCCGCCAAGTTTTGTTGCAGGCCGAGCACGTACAACGAACTGGAAGAGCCGGTCAGGCCATGCAGCGCTAGCACCAGTGGCGCGTCGGCTTTATGCGGGCCGTGCCAGTCCAGATCGAGAAAGTCACCATCCTCCAGCCACAGACGTTCGCGCTGGCGTTCAAGCGCGGGCGGCTTGCGGCACAGCGCATTCCACAGGGTTTGCAGATGGGGGTTGGGCAGCCACCAGGCGGGCGTAAAGGTATCCATGGACTAGCTGACCTTGGGGAGGAGCTGACAGCTTACTAAGCCCGGTCTGATGCACAAACACTGGCGCCTGCGCACAAGGTTGGCGTCTGTTTCCAGCAAGCATTCACAGAGGGTGATAGGCATGGCAAGTAAGCACGTAAAGGTTTTAGGGTTGGTATCGCTGCTGCTGTCGGCAACGGCAATGGCCGCCGGCAACGGTTGGGATTATTCGGCAGATGAGCAACCGTTTGCCGGCTCGCGCCAGACAGACGAGCCAACGGTAAGGTTTAAATTCAGCTCCGACGACCCTACGCCCAGGGTCTCGGTGGAGAACAAAAAAAGCTACGACTCCACCGGCAACCTCAGCATCGACAACGACCTGCAGCAAGAGTCCGAGCGTTGCAACCGCATCCGCAGCCAACTGCGTGGCAAAGATGCCTACAAACTCAACTGCTGAGCTAGACGCTGCGCTGCCACAGTGCGTAGTACACCTGACCGGCCTTTTGCTCACGGTGCAGGCGCCAGTTACCAGGCATGCTCAGGGTAGAAGGCGGGTTTTCACTTTCGGTGTAAACCCAAGCGTCATCCGCCAGCCAACCCTTTTCTTCCAGCAGCGTGCAGGCCGGTTGCAACATGTTCTGGCTAAAGGGCGGGTCGAGAAATACCAGGTCAAACGGCGTGGCGTTCTGGGTTTCTAGATAACGCAGGGTGTCGGTCTGCAGCAGTTGGCCGCTGGCGCATTTCAGCGTGTCGAGGGTCTGGCGCAGGCTAGCGATGGCCGCGCCATTGACGTCCAGCGCCAGAGCCACGCTGGCGCCACGCGACAGGGCTTCGAGGTACAACGCGCCGCTGCCGGCAAACAAATCCAGCACCCGCGCGCCCTGTACATAGGGCGCTAGCCAGTTAAACAACGTTTCCCGCACACGGTTGGGCGTTGGCCGCAGCCCGTGGGCCATGGGGAAACTGAATTGGCGGCTGCGCCATTCGCCGCCAATGATGCGCAACTGGCCGAGGCCACCATGGGCGGGGGCGTTGCCTGGTTTTACGGGACGGGCCATTAATGCTCCGGAACGCCAAGCGCGGGCTCGGCAGGGTGATCGGTGGGAGGCGGCAAAGGCTTTTGCGGCACGGTTGGGCCAGCGGTAACGATGACCAAGGCATCGGCATTCAGGTGCTTGGCCATGGCGGCTTTTACCGCATTGACGTCGAGCGCCTGGACCTGCTGCATAAAGTCTTCCAGGTAATTCAGCGACAAATCATAGAAACCAATGGCGCCCAGTTGCGCAACTATATCGCCATTGCTGGCGGTGGACAGCGGAAAGCTCCCGGCCAGCTCGCGCTTGGCGTCACCGACCTCTTTCTGCGTCGGGCCGGTAGCCAGGTAATCACGCAAGATGTCCTGCACCAGTTTCAGCGCGCCTTCGCTTTGTTCGGCGCGGGTTTGCAGGCTGATCATAAACGGCCCGCGCGCCTGCATGGCGGTGAAGCCCGAGGATATGCCGTAGGTCAGGCCGCGTTTCTCGCGGACCTGGTCCATCAAGCGTGTACCGAAACCACCGCCACCGAGAATCTGGTTGCCGAGAAACAGCGCGGCATAGTCGGGGTCGGCGCGGTCGATGCCCATCTGCGAGAGCAACAGTGTGGTTTGCTTGGACGGGAACTCGATATGGGTCAGCCCGGCTTTTGGCTCTTGCGGCTGGACGGTTTTGGCCAGCGCCGGGCCCTGGGGCAGCGCGGCAGAAACCTGCGCCGTAATCGCTTCAGCCTCGGCACGCGACAGATCGCCTACCAAAGCGATCACCGCATTGCCCGCCGCGTAGGCTTTGTGATGGAACGCTTGCATCTGCGCGATGGTGATGCCGGGAATCGACTTGGCATCGCCGTCACTGGAGTGGGCGT
>NZ_JBBNAH010000291.1:0-7389 GCF_037994325.1 Pseudomonas sp. | reverse complement strand
GTGTTGGTTATGGCGCTGTTGTTGTGGGGGCTTGACTCCCTGCTAGGCTGGCTTGTTTCCATGATTGTTGGTTAAAGGTGTCCCGTGGCTAAGCGTTGGTACGTTGTGCATGCTTACTCGGGTTACGAGAAGCATGTAATGCGCTCTCTGATCGAGCGCGTCAAGCTGGCCGGCATGGAAGATGGGTTCGGCGAGATTCTGGTTCCCACTGAAGAAGTGGTTGAAATGCGTAATGGCCAGAAGCGCAAAAGTGAACGCAAGTTCTTCCCCGGTTATGTTCTGGTGCAGATGGACATGAACGAAGGTACTTGGCACTTGGTCAAGGATACCCCTCGGGTCATGGGTTTCATCGGCGGTACTGCCGACAAGCCTGCGCCAATCACTGATAAAGAGGCTGACGCAATTCTGCGTCGTGTCGCGGATGGTAGCGATAAGCCGAAGCCGAAAACTCTGTTTGAGCCAGGTGAGATGGTCCGTGTTATTGACGGTCCGTTCGCTGACTTTAGCGGTGTTGTCGAAGAAGTGAACTACGAGAAGAGCCGGATTCAGGTGGCTGTGACTATTTTTGGTCGCTCTACCCCGGTTGAGTTGGAGTTTAGTCAGGTCGAGAAGGCATAACTGACAAAGCATCCCGTACCCCGCAGTCTCAGGCTGCGGGGTTTTGTCGTCACTGGGATAAACACGTAAGTAACCCGGGGAGCCGCAAGGCGTTAGAACCCGAATTGGAGTAGCTAATGGCTAAGAAAATCACGGCTTATATCAAGCTGCAAGTAAAGGCTGCACAAGCTAACCCGAGCCCGCCCGTGGGCCCGGCTCTCGGTCAGCATGGTGTGAATATCATGGAATTCTGCAAGGCGTTCAACGCCAAGACTCAGGGCATGGAACCTGGTCTGCCGACTCCAGTGATCATCACTGTTTATAGCGACCGTAGTTTCACCTTTGAAACCAAAAGCACCCCTGCTTCAGTTCTGCTGAAGAAGGCTGCTGGTCTGACTAGCGGTTCGGCTCGCCCGAACAGCGTCAAGGTCGGCACCGTTACCCGTGCTCAGCTCGAAGAGATCGCCAAAACCAAGCAGGCTGATCTGACCGCTGCTGATATGGATGCAGCCGTGCGTACTATCGCCGGTTCTGCTCGCAGCATGGGCCTCAACGTGGAGGGTGTGTAAATGGCTAAGTTGACTAAACGCCAAAAGGCTATCGCCGAAAAAATCGTTGCCGGTAAATCTTACGGCTTCGAAGAAGCGGCCACCCTGCTGGGCGAGCTGTCGAAAGTTAAGTTCACCGAATCGTTCGATATCGCTGTGAACCTGGGCGTTGACCCGCGTAAATCCGACCAAGTTGTACGTAGCGCTACCGTTTTGCCGCACGGTACCGGTAAGACCGTACGTGTTGCTGTGTTCACCCAAGGCCCGGCTGCTGAAGCGGCTCTGGCTGCCGGTGCTGACCGCGTTGGTATGGATGAGCTGGCCGCTGAAATGAAAGCGGGCGAGCTGAACTACGACGTAGTTATCGCTTCTCCGGACGCCATGCGCGTTGTCGGTCAATTGGGCCAGATCCTGGGTCCGCGTGGCCTGATGCCTAACCCTAAAGTTGGTACCGTAACTCCAGACGTAGCTACTGCCGTGAAAAACGCCAAGGCTGGTCAGGTTCGTTATCGCACCGACAAAAACGGCATCATCCACACCTCCGTCGGCAAAGTTGGCTTTGACGCCATCAAGCTGAAGGAAAACGTTGAGGCCCTGATCGCTGATCTCAAGCGCATCAAGCCAGCTTCTTCGAAAGGTATCTACGTTAAGCGCGTGACCCTGAGCACTACCATGGGTCCGGGCCTGGTTATCGACCAGGGCTCCCTGAACGCGTAAGACAAAACGGCTGACGTAAGTAATTGCGTCAGCTGATGAAAGATTGGGGTCCCTGCCTGGCGGGGGCTATCCAAGACCGTAGGCGACGCAAGTCTTAAAACTCAAGCCTACGCAGATGGTGCTCCCGGTTCCTTACGGAATCTGACACCAAACGACATCTAGCTTCGGCTAGGTGAAACGTAACAAGCAGGAGTTAACCCGTGGCAATTAAACTCGAAGACAAGAAGGCCATCGTCGCTGAAGTCAACGAGGCTGCCAAAGTCGCTCTGTCCGCTGTCGTGGCTGATGCCCGTGGTGTGACAGTAGGCGCAATGACCGGACTCCGTAAAGAGGCTCGTGAAGCTGGCGTTTACGTACGTGTTGTACGTAACACCCTGCTAAAGCGCGCCGTTGCCGGCACTCAGTATGATGTGCTCAACGACGTGTTCACTGGCCCGACCCTGGTTGCATTCTCCAACGAACATCCTGGCGCTGCTGCCCGTTTGTTCAAAGAGTTCGCCAAAGGTCAGGATAAGTTCGAGATCAAGGCAGCTGCGTTCGAGGGCAAGTTCCTCGCAGCTAATCAGATCGACGTACTGGCAAGCCTGCCGACCCGTGACGAAGCAATTTCTCAGCTGATGAGCGTGATTCAAGGCGCAACCAGCAAATTGGCTCGTACTCTGGCGGCCCTTCGCGACCAGAAAGAAGCTGCCGCAGCCTAA
This sequence comes from Pseudomonas sp., assembly GCF_037994325.1. Lineage (GTDB taxonomy): Bacteria > Pseudomonadota > Gammaproteobacteria > Pseudomonadales > Pseudomonadaceae > Aquipseudomonas. Next base: position 4,826 of record NZ_JBBNAH010000291.1, on the reverse strand, counting down.
GGCTGAGCATCTCCTTTCGCGTTTATTGTTTATTTCGATGGCCGCGTAGGCCGTCACCCCAATACAGGAATTAGAGTCATGGCTCTGTCTAACCAAGAAATCATCGACGCAATCGGCGAGAAATCCGTTCTGGAAATCGTTGAGCTGATCAAGGCAATGGAAGAGAAATTCGGCGTTAGCGCTGCTGCTGCTTCCGCTGGCCCAGCTGTTGCTGCTGCCGTTGTTGAAGAACAAACCGAATTCAACGTTGTTCTGCTTGAATCCGGCGAGAAGAAAGTAAACGTGATCAAGGTCGTTCGTGAGCTGACCGGTCTGGGCCTGAAAGAAGCTAAAGCTGTTGTTGATAGCGCTCCTGGCGTTGTTAAAGAAGGCGTGTCGAAAGACGAAGCTGAAGCTGCTAAGAAGACCCTGGAAGAAGCTGGCGCCAAAGTCGAGCTCAAGTAAGCGACGACCTTGCGTCTACAGCCCAAGCGTTAAGCGAAAGGCTGATGGCTGGTGGCTTTTGCCACCGGCCTTTTTCCGTTATAGGCCGCCCTTGGGGGTGGCCTGTAGCTGAAGCAGTAACCGCCCTGAGGGGTGGCGCAAACCGAGAGTTTGCAAGATTTTCTGGCTGTTCCCGTCGGGAGGAGCCAAATAAGCAGGTGACCAAGCTGGGGAACGCTGATGGCTTACTCATATACTGAGAAAAAACGTATCCGCAAGGACTTTAGCAAGTTGCCGGATGTCATGGATGTGCCTTACCTCCTGGCCATCCAGCTGGATTCGTATCGCGAATTCTTGCAGGCGGGAGCTACAAAGGATCAGTTCCGCGACATCGGCCTGCATGCGGCCTTCAAGTCCGTTTTCCCGATTATCAGCTATTCCGGCAATGCTGCTCTGGAGTATGTCGGTTATCGCTTGGGCGAACCGGCATTTGACGTGAAAGAGTGCGTGCTGCGTGGCGTGACATTCGCCGTGCCGCTGCGGGTAAAAGTCCGTCTGATCATTTTCGATAAGGAATCGTCGAACAAAGCGATCAAGGACATCAAAGAGCAAGAAGTTTACATGGGGGAAATCCCCCTGATGACCGAAAACGGTACCTTCGTTATCAACGGTACCGAGCGCGTCATCGTTTCCCAGCTGCACCGTTCCCCAGGTGTGTTCTTCGACCACGACCGTGGCAAGACTCACAGCTCGGGCAAGCTGCTGTACTCCGCGCGCATCATTCCGTACCGCGGTTCGTGGTTGGACTTCGAGTTCGACCCGAAAGACGCTGTATTCGTACGTATCGACCGCCGCCGCAAATTGCCGGCTTCCGTCCTGCTGCGCGCGCTGGGTTACACCACTGAGCAAGTGCTTGACGCTTTCTACGAGACCAACGTGTTCCACGTTCAGGGTGAGAATCTCAGCCTGGAACTGGTACCGCACCGTCTACGTGGCGAAATTGCTGTTCTTGATATTAAAGACGAGAAGGGCAAGGTCATCGTTGAGCAAGGCCGCCGTATTACCGCGCGCCACATCAACCAGTTGGATAAATCCGGCATCAAAACGCTGGAAGTTCCGCTGGACTACGTCATTGGCCGTACGAGTGCCAAGGCGATCGTTCACCCAGCTACTGGCGAAATCCTGGCTGAGCGCAACACCGAGCTGAACACTGAAATCTTGGCAAAAATCGCCAAGGCTCAGGTTGTGCGCATCGAAACGTTGTACACCAACGATATCGATCGCGGCCCGTTCATCTCCGATACCTTGAAAATCGACGGCACTACCAATCAGTTGGAAGCGCTGGTCGAGATCTACCGCATGATGCGTCCAGGCGAGCCACCTACCAAGGATGCCGCCGAGACCCTGTTCAACAACCTGTTCTTCAGCGCTGAGCGCTACGACCTGTCTGCTGTAGGTCGCATGAAGTTCAACCGTCGTATCGGTCGTACCGAGATCGAGGGTTCGGGCGTGTTGAGCAAAGAAGACATCGTTGAAGTTCTTAAGACCCTGGTCGACATCCGTAACGGCAAAGGCATCGTCGATGACATCGACCACCTGGGTAACCGTCGCGTGCGTTGTGTTGGCGAGATGGCCGAGAACCAGTTCCGCGTTGGCCTTGTGCGCGTAGAGCGTGCGGTCAAAGAGCGCCTGTCGATGGCTGAAAGCGAAGGCCTGATGCCGCAAGATCTTATCAATGCTAAGCCAGTGGCTGCGGCGGTGAAAGAGTTCTTCGGTTCCAGCCAGCTTTCCCAGTTTATGGACCAGAACAACCCTCTGTCCGAGATCACCCACAAGCGCCGCGTTTCTGCTCTCGGCCCAGGTGGTTTGACTCGTGAGCGTGCTGGCTTCGAAGTTCGTGACGTGCACCCGACTCACTACGGTCGTGTCTGCCCAATCGAAACGCCGGAAGGTCCGAACATCGGTCTGATCAACTCCCTGGCAGCCTATGCCCGCACTAACCAGTACGGCTTCCTTGAAAGCCCGTACCGCGTGGTGAAGGACACCCTGGTTACTGACGAAATCGTGTTCCTCTCGGCTATCGAGGAGGCTGACCACGTGATCGCTCAGGCATCGGCAGCGATGAACCAGAAGGGTCAGTTGGTTGATGAGTTGGTAGCTGTTCGCCACCTCAACGAATTCACCGTTAAGGTGCCGGAAGACGTCACGTTGATGGACGTTTCGCCGAAGCAGGTTGTGTCCGTCGCCGCTTCGTTGATTCCGTTCCTTGAGCACGACGACGCCAACCGTGCGTTGATGGGTTCGAACATGCAGCGTCAAGCTGTTCCGACTCTGCGTTCCGATAAACCGCTGGTTGGTACCGGCATGGAGCGTAACGTTGCTCGTGACTCCGGCGTTTGCGTCGTAGCTCGTCGTGGCGGCGTGATCGACTCCGTAGACGCCAGCCGTATCGTGGTTCGTGTGGCAGATGACGAAGTTGAAACCGGCGAAGCTGGTGTCGATATCTATAACCTGACCAAATACACCCGCTCCAACCAGAACACCTGCATTAACCAGCGTCCGCTGGTCAGCAAGGGTGACAAGGTTGAGCGTAGCGACATCCTGGCTGACGGTCCGTCGACCGATATGGGTGAGTTGGCCTTGGGCCAGAACATGCGTATCGCGTTCATGGCCTGGAACGGTTACAACTTCGAAGACTCCATCCTCCTTTCGGAGCGCGTGGTTCAAGAAGACCGTTTCACCACGATCCACATTCAGGAACTGACCTGTGTGGCGCGTGACACTAAGCTTGGGCCAGAAGAGATCACCTCGGACATTCCGAACGTGGGTGAAGCTGCGCTGAACAAGTTGGATGAAGCCGGTATCGTTTACGTGGGTGCTGAAGTTGGCGCTGGCGACATTCTGGTGGGCAAGGTTACTCCGAAGGGCGAGACCCAGCTGACCCCAGAAGAGAAACTGCTGCGTGCAATCTTCGGTGAAAAGGCTTCCGACGTTAAAGACACTTCCCTGCGCGTACCTACCGGTACCAAGGGCACTGTTATTGACGTGCAGGTGTTCACCCGTGATGGCGTTGAGCGTGACGCTCGTGCGCTGTCGATCGAGAAGATGCAGCTCGACGAGATCCGTAAAGACCTTAACGAAGAGTTCCGCATTGTTGAGGGTGCAACCTTCGAACGCCTGCGTTCCGCTCTGGTCGGCAAGAAAGCTGAGGGCGGTGCTGGCCTGAAGAAAGGCGCCGAGATCACCGACGAGTTCCTCGACGGCCTCGAGCGCGGTCAGTGGTTCAAGCTGCGTATGGCTGAAGATGCTCTAAACGAGCAGCTTGAGAAAGCGCAGGCCTACATCGTTGATCGTCGCCAGTTGCTCGACGACAAGTTCGAAGATAAGAAGCGCAAGCTGCAGCAGGGCGATGACCTGGCTCCAGGCGTGTTGAAGATCGTCAAGGTTTACCTGGCAATCCGTCGTCGCATCCAGCCGGGTGACAAGATGGCTGGTCGTCACGGTAACAAAGGTGTGGTCTCGGTGATCATGCCGGTTGAAGACATGCCGCACGATGCCTATGGCACCCCGGTCGACATCGTTCTTAACCCGCTGGGCGTACCTTCGCGTATGAACGTCGGTCAGATCCTTGAAACCCACCTGGGCCTCGCGGCTAAAGGTCTGGGTGAGAAGATCAACCGCATGCTCGAAGAGCAGCGTAAGGTTGCTGAGCTGCGTAAGTTCCTGCACCAGATCTACAACGAGATCGGTGGCCGTCAAGAAACTCTGGCAGACCTGTCTGACCAAGAGATTCTCGATCTGGCGAAGAACCTGCGTGGCGGCGTGCCAATGGCTACTCCGGTATTCGACGGTGCCAAGGAAAGCGAAATCAAGGCCATGCTGAAACTGGCAGACTTGCCAGAAAGCGGCCAGATGCAGCTGTTCGATGGCCGTACCGGCAACCAGTTTGAGCGCCGTGTGACCGTTGGCTATATGTACATGCTGAAACTGAACCACCTGGTGGACGACAAGATGCACGCGCGTTCCACGGGTTCCTACAGCCTGGTTACCCAGCAGCCGCTGGGTGGTAAGGCGCAGTTCGGTGGTCAGCGCTTCGGGGAGATGGAAGTTTGGGCGTTGGAAGCATACGGCGCCGCGTACACCCTGCAGGAAATGCTGACCGTTAAGTCGGATGACGTGAACGGCCGTACCAAGATGTACAAAAACATCGTGGACGGCGATCACCGCATGGAGGCCGGCATGCCCGAGTCCTTCAACGTGTTGATCAAAGAGATCCGCTCGCTCGGTATCGACATCGAACTGGAAACCGAATAACACGCACCGCCTATGCGGCGCCCGGCCAAGGCCGGGTTGCCGCTGGTCCGTGAGGAGGAAAGGCCTTGAAAGACTTGCTGAATCTGTTG
>NZ_JBBNAH010000290.1:0-2042 GCF_037994325.1 Pseudomonas sp. | reverse complement strand
TGGCATCTGACATCCGTGTTTTCAGTTCTTTTTAAATAAGTAATCTGTCCCAAATGGCGAAGCGGGGCGCAGAGGGCGGGGAGTTTATCAGGAACGGAAGTAGGTTCCGACGGCGCTGGGCTGGGAGATGCAGGGGCTAGGTTTATTTAGAGTAGGGGCTATAAATTTGTACCCCTTTCCTAACGAGAGACAGTGCGCAAGTTGCCTGAAGTAGATGAGGAAAAGCCGTGCCTGGTTCAAACGGGCCAGAGACATTTCTGTGCCCTAACTTTTAGTCTCTGTCCGGCGGCGGATACTTGGAACATTTGGTTGCTTATTCCCCGAACGTAATCCGCTTTACACCTGCAAATCTACGTTTTTCGTAAAGCAGAGAACGGAGAAATCTACGAGCATCGTGAAACGGCAAATCGCACCCGACAAGCTAGGTTAAGCCGCCGTTTGCGGTAACCACCTCAGCGAGTCGGCGTACTTGTATGTCATTTCAGGAGTTCGCCATGACCCAATCTTACGGCGCAGCAGAAAGCGCCTTTTCCACGCCGCTTACCGGAAAAGAGAGGAGGCTGATTAGCCAGGCTGTGCAATTGCTGGAGAGCAAGCTGTTCCAGCGCGAAGGCTGGATTACCGACCCGGACTAGGTGCCGGATTACTTACGTTTAAAGCTAGCCGGCCAGCCAAATGAATTGTTCGGCATTTTGCTGCTGGACTCTGCCAACAAGATCATCGGCTTCGAAACGCTGTTTACCGGCACTGTCAATCAGTCGTCCGTGTTTCCGCGCGTTATCGTGCAGCGCGCGCTCGCGCATAACGCCACCGCGCTGATCTTGGTGCATAACCATCCTTCCGGATTCACCTCGCCCAGCCACGCAGACCGCGTGTTGACCAAGCGGATTCAAGAGGCGTTGGCGCTGATTGAGATCACCGTGCTTGATCACTTTGTGGTGGGCAAGGGCGAGCCTTTTTCGTTTGCGAAAGCGGGGCTGCTTTGACAATTCATTGGGATAATTTTTGTAGCCTCAGCGTCTGTTACTCATCAGCCACGCACTGCTTTGTTCGCGTATTCGGCTATAGAGTAAATTTTCCTTTCTGCCTAGATTGGGCTTTTAGAGTGGAGAAATAAATCGGACACCATTTACGTCAGTAGGTATTGAACTGAGGGCTTGGGGTTTAGAAAATACTCAGCGTGACTCCAAATACCGACCCGGGTTGCAAGCTCAAAGCAGCCGGATTTCCCATTGGGTGCTGTTGCGCACTCCTGAACATCCCGCCTTGGTGAATACCACCAGCGGTAGGATATGTAGCCGCTTCTCTAGGTGCTGGTTCTCGAAAATCAGCTTAAGAAGGTTATTGCCATAAAGCTTGGTCTCATCTAGTTTCCGCCCAGGCATCTTGGTTGCTGTAATAGGTAATCCCGCACCTTGAGAGATCTACGTCGTCGAGCCAGTTCTGCTCATCGAGGCTTGAGAAGTTCGTTATTTGCAGAGCAGCATTGCGTGTTTCAAGGGCTCTAGAGGCGCCCTAGTTGTTTACCTTCAAAGAATGAGTGAACGGCTCACCACTGCTATTGCGACTACCGGCATAGCGCATCAATCACTAGATCTGAATGGCTTAGCACACCATGCGAGAACACCAAGTTCTCGCTAATTTTTTCAGACTGCCCTTGGCGATAACAATTTGAATGGTGCCGGTAACCTGGTAACCTGGCTACAACGATAAAACGGAATGCCTTTGTATGGATCAGATTCGCGCTTTTGATATGTTTTGTGGGGCCGGTGGAGCCAGTCTTGGAGCTCGTGAAGGTGGAGCTACGATTGTAGGTGGTGTCGATCTCTGGGGCCCCGCAGTGGAGTCATTTCGCCTGAACTTTCCGGAGGCACATGTCTTCGATCAGGACTTGCGCAAGCTTACGCCGAAACAGGTTTTGGCGGAGGTAGGACCCATTGACCTGTTGATATCTTCCCCAGAATGCACTCACCACACATGCGCCCGCGGGGCGAAGCCCCGATCCGAAGAAAGTCGAGATACCGCCTTTCAAGTCATTCGGT
>NZ_JBBNAH010000289.1:0-1092 GCF_037994325.1 Pseudomonas sp. | reverse complement strand
CTCTACCAACTGAGCTATTCCCGCAGTACATCTACAACTAAATGGCGTCCCCTAGGGGACTCGAACCCCTGTTACCGCCGTGAAAGGGCGGTGTCCTAGGCCACTAGACGAAGGGGACATCAACCTTTTTACCAGCAACGCTTTACAGCACTGCCTTTGAATTTGGAGCGGGAAACGAGACTCGAACTCGCGACCCCGACCTTGGCAAGGTCGTGCTCTACCAACTGAGCTATTCCCGCATTGGCGTCCCCTAGGGGACTCGAACCCCTGTTACCGCCGTGAAAGGGCGGTGTCCTAGGCCACTAGACGAAGGGGACACAGGTTGTGCATGACGCACATTTTCCACGCTACTCAGCGCTAGCTTGTTGCCTTACGCTGCGAAGTGGCGCGAATTCTAGGGAGCCTTTCGAAGGTCGTCAACACTTCAGTGAAAATTATTTTAAATCAATGACTTCTGCCTAGAAGTTAAGCAGTGGCTATCCGCGATGGCACTGAGGCACTACACTCGGGCAAAACTCCAGTAGTGCAGAGGTTTATAAGGTGTCCCCACTCGTAATCACTCTACTGATCGTAGCCGGCATCGTGATTCTGTTCGTGATCGGCTACATCAACCATATGGTAGAGAACAACAAACTGGAGAAGGCCCGCCTCAAGGCAGACCTGTCCGACCGTATACGCCGCTGCAATGACGTGTCGGACTCCCTGCCTGGTCAGTTTATGACCCCCGCCCTCAAGCTGCTGCTCACCCGCCTCTTGCTGCAATTCACTGAACGCCTGCTCGCCGTGGATAAAACCCAAGCGGGCGCCAAGGACCGCGCTGATGAGCTACGCGCATTGGTAGCGCAAGGCGATGGCATTGCCGTGCGCAATCAGCCGCAGCCAATCGTTAACGAAGCCAAGGCAAAAGAAGTGCGCGTTATCCTGGAAATTCTCCACGGGCAAATTACCCGCGCCGCGCAAGACAACCTGCTACCCAACGCCGAAGCCAAACAGTGGCTGCAAGAAGTACGGCATATTCTGGTGCAGCTGCATATCGAGCTATTTACCAACACCGGCCAAAACGCCATGCAACAAGGCCAGCCCGGCCATGCC
>NZ_JBBNAH010000288.1:0-8333 GCF_037994325.1 Pseudomonas sp. | reverse complement strand
TCCCTTAATGGGACCGATGCACAAAAAAACCGCCAGCGCGTAAACGCTGGCGGTTTTTTGCTTTTGCAGGTGCTGCTTATTGCAGGTGTTTTTTCAGTTCGCTACCGGCTTGCAGCATGGCCGATTTGGCGCCGCTGATATGGGCCAGCGGGTTAAGCAGGCCGAAGTCGTGGATCATGCCGTTGTAGCGGGTGGCAGTGACTTCTACGCCGGCAGCATCAAGCTTGCGACCGTAGGCTTCACCTTCGTCACGCAGCACGTCAAATTCGGCGGTCTGGATCAGGGTCGGTGGCAGGCCTTTGAGTTGCTCGAGGCTGGCACGCAGTGGCGAGGCGTGGATGTCAGCGCGCTCGGTAGCCGAGGTGGTGTAGTTGTCCCAGAACCATTTCATCAGCGGTTTGGTCAGGAAGTGGCCTTGGGCGAACTGGTTGTACGAGCCGGTTTCCAGATTGGCGTCGGTTACTGGCCACAGCAACGCTTGGAAGCGCAGTTTCGGTGTGCCTTTTTCTTTGGCCATCAGGGCCACGGCAGCGGTCATATTGCCGCCAACGCTGTTGCCGGCTACCGCCAAGCGTGAACCGTCGACATTGATTTCTTTACCGTGCTCGGCCACCCATTTGGTTGCGGCATAGGCTTGGTTAATGGCGGTGGGGTAGTGGGCTTCAGGCGATGGCGTGTAGTCGACATACACCGCAACTGCGCCGGAGTTCACCACCAGGTCGTGGATCAAGCGGGCGTGGGTTGGGTAGTCGCCCAGCACCCAGCCACCACCGTGGAAAAACATAAACACGGGCAGGGTGCCGGTAGCGCCGACTGGGCGGACGATGGTCAGTTTGATGCTCTGGCCATCGGTGGTGATGATTTTGTCTTCAACCTTAGTGTCGGAGAGGTCGAACTTGACCGAGGCCTGGGCGCCGGTGAGTACAGCACGGGCATCTTTAGGCGTCATTTGCTCAAGCGGTTTGCCGCCGCCGGCTTCCAGGGCCTGCAAAAAGGCTTGAGTGTCTTGTTCCACGCCGGGGCTACCGGCGGCGAACGCGGCGTTGAAGGATAAGGTCATGGCAGCAGCGATCAGGGTTTTTTGCAGGTTCATGGTGGAGCTCCTTGAAGGTTCGAAAGACTGAATAAAGTGTGTGTTGGGCTTGGTCTGTGTTGTGTGTCAGACCGTGAGCAAATGATGGCGGGGCAGCCGCAGCTGCGGAATAGACAGGCCTGCACGGCCACTTTGCAGAACTGCAAGGAGGGCGCCGGTATAAGGCGGGGGAACCTGGAGGCTGTGCCGAGCCAGCGGGTGGCTGGTGTTCAGTGCAGAAGAATCTAGGGTATAGCTGTCGAACCTCTGTTGCCGTTGGCCAGACCCCTGGGGGAAGAACATGCGCACAGTCATCAGCCGAGAACCGTGGTGGGCCAAACCGCCGCTGCCGGGGCAAGAAGAAATGCAACTGGAGTGGGGCTATCTGATTCTGTACAGCGACGGTGTTTTTGAGTTTGAACACCAGCGCCCCAGCGACGACGAGATCCGCCGCCGCAAGGGCTGTCGGGTGCACCATTCGGAGAACGAGCCCAATGCCAAGTCGAAGTTCTGATCTGCTGTTAATGGCCTGCGCCGTGTTGCTGACCCCTGCCGCCATGGCCGCCTCTTTTGACTGCAGCAAAGCCGCTGCCGGCAGCATCGAAGGGCTGGTGTGCAAGACCCCGGCCCTCAGCAGTCAGGATGAGCTATTGGCCAAGGTTTATAAGCAGGCCCAAGCCAAAGCGCAAAACGAGCACCCGCCGACCCTTAAAGCCGAACAGCGCGGCTGGATTAAAAGCCGCGATGAGTGTTGGAAAGCCGACGACAAAAACCTGTGTGTAGGCGATAGCTACCGCCTGCGTATCGCCGAGTTGCAATCGCGTTATCAACTGTTGCCCGGCAAGGGGCCGGTGCGTTTTGTCTGTGACCAACAGCCGGCCAAGGAAGTGATCGCCACGTTTTACCCCAGCGAACCACCGACCCTGATCGCCGAGTTTGGTGATAGCACCTCGCTGATGTACGCCCAGCCCGCAGGCCGCGGCAGCAAGTATCAGGGGCGCAATGAGTCGTTCTGGGAGCATCAGGACGAGGCAACGGTGGTGTGGGGGTATGACGGCGCAGAGATGAAGTGCGCACGGCAGTGATGCGTTCTACCCATCTGTGTGCCTTGGCAACACTCTCGAGCCATTAGGTTTTTTTCACATCGCCTTCACCTGCCTGTAACTCCCTGCTGCCTAGAGTGCCCCTTACGTTAGCGGCACTCCTCTCTTTTCGGGCACCCCTTTAGCCTGCTTTTTGAGTGCCGCTGTTTTCTTCGCCGAAGGTAGTGTGGAGCGGCACATGTCTGTTACAGCACGAGAAGTTGCTGTCTGTTCCCCCGTGGTTCCCCTGCGTCCGTTCCCGCGCTTGCGCATGCTGCTGGTGCCGCTTTGCGCCGCCATTGCAGTGGTAATGGCGTCGGTGTGGCTGATGCACCCGGGCTATGCCGTGGACTTAAGCCGTGGTCAGCATTTGAGCCAGGCCGGTTTGTTAAAACGTTGGAAGCAAGGCGACGTGGTGGTGCTGGTGCGCCATGCCGAGCGTTGTGATCAGTCGAGCAATGCCTGCCTGGCCGATGCGAGTGGCATCACCATCGACGGCAGCGAAGCCGCCTCCCAGGTCGGCGCTGCGTTTAAACAACTCGGTATGCAGCAGACCGATGTGTTTTCCAGCCCGCTGACCCGCACGCTGCAAACCACGTCGTTTATGTTTGGTAAAAACGTCGCCACTCAGGACTGGTTGTCAGGCTGCAAAAGCACTCTGGAGCGCGACATGCTGGCGCATAAGACAGCGCATCGGAACTTGCTGCTGGTAACCCACAGCACCTGTATCAATGAACTGGGCGATCAGTTGGAGCACGCTACCGCGTCCTACGATGCCGCTTATGCCAGCGCATTGTTTGTGGCGGTGGACAGCAAGACCGGCAAGCCCAGTTTGCTCGGCTATATGAACGCCGATGGTTGGGCGAAAGTAATGGGAGAGACCACCCTGTGAGCCCACGTGCACGTTTTTACCGTGACAATCTGGGCATTCCGCTCGTGCTGGCGTTGCTGGTGTTCTGCCTGTTTGACCTGACCAACATCGACCGGGTTATCAGCAATGCGCTGCTCGACCCCAGCACCGGCGAATTTATTCTGCGCCGCAGCCAGTGGTTTGAAACCCTCACGCACAAATGGCCGCGGGTGATTCCGGATTGGACCGGCGAGCTGGCCATTATCGGTGCGCTGTTGTCGTTTATCTGGCCGCGTCTGGCCAAGTACCCGCAGGGTGTACGCGTTACCGAGCACGCTCATCTGGCGCCGTTGTTGCGCTGGACCACCACCTATCGCCGCGATCTGTTTTTTGTCATCGTCGCCTTCGCCCTGACCACCGGCGTTATTCATTACCTCAAGGCGCATACCAGCGTGTATTGCCCGGTAGAGACCACGCTCTACGGCGGCAAGGAACTGCGTTACGAGTGGTTCGAGAATTTCAATTTGCTGCACAAAGCCGGTGACGGGCGCTGCTGGCCGGGTGGTCATGCCTCGAGTGGCTTTACCCTGCTGGCGCTGTACTTTATCGCCCGTCGCTACCGCTGGCAGCATGCCAAAGCCTTGCTCGGCGCCATTTTTGTACTGGGCATGGTGTTTGGAACCACACGGGTTTTGCAGGGCTGGCACTACATGTCGCATACGTTCTGGGCGGGGATTTTTGTCTGGCTCAGTACGCTGTTGGTGGCCCTGGTGTTTTATGGGCGTACGCAACTCGATAGCGAACCGCAGCCGCGCGCTGTTCGTCGCAACGTAGCGGTTGGTGCCGTGCGTATCGGGCAAAAAAACGCCCCCGCCAGTTAAGCCTGGAAGGGGCAGGGGGGGAGCGACTTAGGCGACGACAGGAATCAACGGGTCGGCCGCTGCCAAGGCTTCGGCGCGATCGGCCTTTGGCGGGTAGATCCAGAACCCATTGATTTCGCTTTTAATCCGTTTGCCTTCATCACGCACAAACTTCACCTCACGCTGCCAGCCTTCGGTAAACACCGCGCCCCAGGCGCCGAGGTCCAGGCAGGTGACGTATTTCACCTGGCTGTAGGGAATCGGCTCGACACCGAGCAAACTGGCCGCGACGTTATTGCCGGCTGAACGCCCCAGGGCAATGGCGTGTTGGCAGGACATCACGGCGTAATTACCGACGTCATCGGTTTGCGCATAGGCCACGTCGCCAGAGGCGAACACATCGGGCTGGCCGAGCACCTTCAGGTTGCGGTCGACATGCAAGCGGCCCTGGCCATCGCGTTCGCCTGGCACTTGAGCGGTCAGCGAACTGGCGCGTACACCCACCGTCCACACTACCGTTTTGGCCTCAATGCGTTGGCCGTCGGCAAGGGTTACGCCGTCGGCGTCCACGGCCGCCACGCCATTATTCAGATACCACTCAACACCTAGCTCGGCCGATGCTTCGGCGACCAGCTGCTGCGGGCCATCGCCCATGGCACCGCCGATCTTGCTGCCGCGATCCACCACAATCACCCGTATATCGGCGTCGGCGCCCAACGCGGCACGCAAACGCGCCGGCATTTCGGTGGCGGTTTCGATACCGGTAAAGCCACCGCCGGCCACGACCACGGTATTGCGGGCCGGCGAGTCGGGGAGTTCGCGCAGGGCGTTAAGGTGCTGTTCCAAGCGCGCCGCTTGTTCGATCTGGTCGACATCAAAGGCGTGTTCCAGGCCGTCCAGATTCGGCCGCCAAACGTTGCTGCCGCTAGCCAGTACCAGGCGGTCGTAGCTGAGTGTGGAGCGCTGGCCAGCGCTGTCGCGGTAGGCAACGTGCTTGGCGGCGACATCAATTTCTTCCGCGCTACCTTTTACAAAGCTAATGCCGACTGCATTGAACAGCTCGCCGAGGGGCGCGGTCATTTTTTCCACGTTCGGCTCGTAAAAACGCGGGCGAATACGCAGCTCCGCTTGTGGGGCTAGCACCATCACTTCGGTGTCGCTGTTGTTATGTTTATCCAGCAAACGCGCGGCGCTCAGGGCGCTCCACATACCTGCAAAGCCAGCGCCGACGATCAGAATGCGTTGTTTCATGGTGGTGTCGCTCTTATTAGGGATAGGAAAAGGTTGATCGAAGGGACTGGCCAGTCAGTTCGTAATGGCGACTATATTGGTCGGAGTTACATCGAGCAAGCGATTTTTTACACAAGCAGTCGCCTTTGCCCCTGTGAGGGATGTCGGTGCTGTGTCGATGACTGCTTAGGGTTTTGTCTTTAAGGTATTGCGCGGCAAGGGCTGAGGCATGCGCAGGGGGTGATTTATTTGCCCGTTGGCTTGCGGTTAAACACGCTAATCGGCAAAATGCGCCGACAAGTTTAGTCGGAGTTAGAGATGGCTTTATACAGCGCAGGGGTTGAGTACGGCATTCACTGCATGCTGTGGTTGGCCGACGACAAGGGCGACAGCCGTGAAGCCAGCGTGCGCACCCTGGCCGAACTGCAAGGCGTACCCCAGGAGTTGCTGGCCAAGATCTTTACCCGCCTGGCCAAGGCGCAGCTGGTAGTGGCCACAGCCGGCGTGCGCGGCGGTTTTAAATTGGCGCGGCCATCGAACGAAATCAGCATGCTCGATATCGTGCGCGCCATTGATGGCGAAAAATCCATCTTTGACTGCCGCAACGTGCGTGAGCGTTGCGCGGTGTTCGATGGCTCGCCGCCGGATTGGGCCATCAGCGGCACCTGCGGTATTCACGCGGTCATGCTTACCGCGCAAAAACGTATGGAAGAGGCGTTGGCGCAACAAACGGTGCTCGATCTGGTGCGCGGTTTCGGCCGCAAGGCACCGCCTGAATTTGGCGAACAAGTGCTGCGTTGGTGGGAAGGCGAGCGCGGCGACAAGGGCGCGGAGGCTGAGTAATAAACGCGCCTTGGCTTGCCAAGCCGCTGCGCCTGCTAGAAGATGCGATTCGTTATCAAATGACAACCATTGGTTTCTCGCATGTCTTCAGCCGACGCCTCGCTGCACACTGCCGTGCATTCGCTTTATCAGGAACACCATAACTGGCTGTGCGGTTGGCTGCGCAAACGCCTGGGCTGCGCCGACAACGCGGCGGACCTGGCGCAAGACACGTTTATCCGCGTGCTGACCCTGCGCAAAGCCGCCGAGTTGCGTGAACCACGCGCTTACCTGAGCAGCATCGCGCGCAGTTTGATGATCGACCTGTTCCGCCGCCGCGCGCTGGAAACGGCCTATCTGGACACCCTGGCGGCACTGCCCGAACCGGTGGATATTTCGCCGGAAACCCGCGCGCTGATTATCGAAACCCTGGTGGAAATCGACCGCTTGCTCGACGGCCTTGGCAGCCGCACCCGAGAGATTTTTCTGCTCGCGCAGCTTGATGGGTTGAGCTACGTGGACATTGGTCGGCGCCTTGGCGTGTCCGTAAACACGGTAAAAAAACACGCTGTGCGCGGCCTCACCCATTGCCTGTTGCTGCTGGAAGACTGAGTCATGAGCAGCCTCGATTTCGCCACCCTGGAAGCGGCGGCGCGTTGGTATGTCGACCTGCGTAGCGACAGCCCTAACGAAGCGCTGCGCGAAGCCCATCGCCGCTGGTTGGAGCGCGACCCTCGGCACCGGCAAGCGTGGGAGCGCTTGGGGCGTTTGCAGGGCAAGCTGGAACAGGTCAGCCCGGCAGTGGCCAGGCCCACATTGGCCGCCGCCCGGGCCAAACGCCGCGATGTGCTTAAGGTGTTGTCGCTGCTGATCGCCAGCGGTGCAGCCGGCACGTTGGCCTGGCAAACGACGTCCTTGCCCACGCTGATGGCTGACCACCGTACCGGCACCGGCGAGCGCCGTCGTTTGCGCCTGGATGACGGCACGGAGCTGCACCTCAACACTGCCACGGCGGTGGATATCCACTACAGCGCCAGCCTGCGCGAGGTGCGTTTGCTCAGTGGCGAGATCCTTATCCAAACCGCCCGCGACGCCAACGCCAGGCCCTTTATCGTGCACACCGCCGAGGGCAGCATTCGGGCGCTGGGCACACGCTTTGTGGTGCGCCATAACGATGGGCTCACCACCGTCAGCGTGCAGGAACATGCCGTAGAAGTGCGGCCGTTTGGCGCTGTGCAAACGGCTACGCGGGTAGAGGCGGGGCAGCAAGTGGATTTCGGCGAGCAACACGTGGGCCTGCTGCAGCCGGCCATTGCCCACGCCGACGCCTGGAGCCGCGACATGCTGGTGGTCAGCGATTGGGCCTTGGCCGCGTTTATTAGTGAGCTGCAGCGTTATCGGCCTGGGCACTTGGGCTGTGCTGCCAGCGTCGCCGGGCTGCGTATCTCCGGTGCCTTCCACTTGGCGGACACCGACACCATCCTCGATAACCTCACCGCTACCTTGCCGGTGCGCATCCGCCGCTTTAGCCGGTATTGGGCCAGCGTGGAGTCGGTTTAAAGACCCTGCGCATCGGGAAATAATTTTTTTGCCGCTGGGGTTGTTGATTTGAATTCTTGTTCGACTTGGTAGGTAGAGGCGCATAGACGCCGCCAACCACTGCCAACGCGAAAGGAAAGTGCATGTCCCCCCGCAAGCCATCTACATCTTCAGCACTGCTGCACGCCGCCTTGCTCGGCGCCGCCATTTTCGGCCCCGTGGGCGCCATCACCCTGGCCACGCCAGCGTGGGCGCAAACTAGCGCCGAGTACGACTTCGCTATTCCCGCCGGCTCGCTGGAGACCGCGGTAGCGCAATTCGCTGCCACTGCCGGGGTTAGCGTTTCCTTTGCGCCCGGCTTGGCTCGCGACCAACAAACCGCAGGCCTGCGTGGCCGTTACGCACCCGATCAAGCGCTGCGCCAGTTGCTGGCCGGCAGCCGGTTGCAACCCGTGCAACAAGCCAATGGCAGTTACACATTGATCCCGCTGGCCCAAGACGATGCCGCCGTGCAGTTGGGTGTTACCAGCATCGCTGGCGCGAGTGAGTCAGCCTATGGCCCGGTGGATGGCTTTGTCGCCACCCGTACCGCCACTGCGACCAAAACTGACACGCCGATTCTGGAGGTGCCACAAACCATCAACGTGATCAGCGCCGACCAGATTACCGTGCAAGGCGCGCGCAATATCACCCAAGCCTTGCGCTACACCCCGGGTCTGGGCGTTAACGGCTACACCGACCGCAACAATATCGCCGATGAAATCACCAGCCGCGGCTTTGCCCCCACGCCGCTGTATTTCGACGGCGGCTATTTGCCTTACGCCGGCAGCCTCGGCGGCGCACCACAAATCGACCCCTACACCATCGAGCGCGTTGAA
>NZ_JBBNAH010000287.1:0-32994 GCF_037994325.1 Pseudomonas sp. | reverse complement strand
CCTATGTACCATCCTTTAGAAGGGTTTCTGACTCGGCAGGGTATGTATTGTTTTAGTGACTGTGGCGATACCGTATCGGGACCAAACTGGGTCGATGGCGGGGCTGCGGAGGGATTTAACTTGGGTGTAGAGCCGATAATTACATTCAGGTACTACCAAACCTCAAACCAGCGGCCTATTCCGAGAAAATTTGCCGTACCTTTCACTATTTCGTTGGATTGGGATTAGTCACCAGGAGGGCTCATCCAGGTTAGCTGGGAGCTCTTGCTTTGGTTTTTCTTCCTGTAAGCTCCGGGCAGTGCTATGGGCAAACCTACTGTTCATCCTGTCTGGAGCTTTGTTGATGTTGCGTATATTCCTGATGTTGGCAGCGTTCTTCGGATTTACTGGAGTCGCGCTTGGCGCTTTCGCCGCGCATGGTTTGAAAAGCCAACTCACCGCGGACTACCTCGCCGTTTTTCAAACGGGTACTCATTACCAACTTATTCACGCCTTGGCATTGCTAGCTGTGGCCCTGCTTTCTTTGCATCTGCCGGGTCGTTTATTGAATGCCGCGGGTTGGATGTTTTGCTTAGGTATTGTGCTGTTTTCCGGCAGCCTTTATCTGTTAACGCTTACCGGCATTAGTCGGCTCGGCATCATTACTCCTTTCGGTGGCTTGTCATTCTTGGCCGGTTGGTTGTGTTTGGGTTTGGCTGCCTGGCGCACACAGGCTTGATCGCCTGAACCTGACCGCGGCGTCAATTGTGAGACGAATGGCGCGCCTTTGCCTTGGTCAACGCGTGTGTTGGGGCTAGAATGCCGGCCCCCTCACATTGTGATTGCCTGCCATGCGCATTCAGTTGAACGGTGAATCTTTCGAGTTGCCCGACGGCCAGACCGTCTCAGACCTGCTGGTCCGTCTGGACCTGACCGGTCGGCGTGTCGCCGTGGAGCTCAACTTGGATATCGTGCCACGCAGCCAGCACGAGGCAACCGTTCTGCGCGAGGGCGATGCCCTGGAAATCGTGCATGCCATCGGCGGCGGCTAGACCCCGCCTGCGCTTCCCGCTACCCCGTATTTGCGCCACAGCTGAAGAGGATTTCCGATGAGCCAATCTCGCACCGACAAGCCCTTTACCCTCGCCGGCCGGACTTACCAGTCGCGCCTGTTGGTAGGCACCGGCAAGTATCAGGATCTCGACGAAACCCGTCGTGCCATCGAGGCCTCCGGCGCCGAGATTGTCACTGTTGCGGTACGCCGCACGAACATCGGCCAGAACCCGGATGAGCCGAATCTGCTCGATGTCATTCCGCCAGACCGTTACACCATTCTGCCCAACACTGCCGGTTGCTATGACGCCGCCGAAGCCGTGCGCACCTGCCGGCTGGCCCGAGAGCTATTGGATGGCCACAAGCTGGTGAAGCTGGAAGTGCTGGCGGACCAGAAGACCCTGTTCCCCAATGTGATTGAAACCCTCAAGGCCGCCGAAGTGTTGGTCAAAGATGGGTTTGACGTCATGGTGTACACCAGCGACGACCCAATTATTGCCCGTCAATTGGCGGAAATGGGCTGCATCGCGGTTATGCCGTTGGCCGGCCTTATCGGCACTGGCTTGGGCATCTGCAATCCCTACAACCTGCGCATCATCCTCGAGGAAGCGAAAGTTCCGGTATTGGTCGATGCCGGTGTCGGTACTGCCTCAGATGCCACTATCGCGATGGAACTTGGCTGCGAAGCCGTGCTGATGAACAGCGCCATCGCCCATGCGCAAAATCCGGTGTTGATGGCTGAAGCCATGAAGCACGCCATCGTCGCCGGGCGCTTGGCTTACCTGGCTGGCCGTATGCCGAAAAAACTCTATGCCAGCGCGTCCTCGCCGCTGGATGGTCTGATCAAGTAAGAGCCGCCATGACTGAACCGCACGACATTCCCGAGCCCGAACACGCTGCCGAAACCGGCGAGCGCAAGCACCGCGCGATCAAGAGTTTTGTGATGCGCGCCGGGCGCATGACTGAAGGCCAGCAACGCGGCCTGGACATTGGCAAACCGTTATTTGTGCTGCCGCTGGCCGACGACTTCGTCGATTTCGATAAGGTGTTTGGTCGCTCTGCGCCGCGCACCCTGGAAATTGGTTTTGGCATGGGGCACTCCTTGCTAGAAATGGCTGCCGCTGCGCCGGAGCAGGATTTTATTGGCGTGGAAGTACACCGTCCCGGTGTAGGCGCACTGCTTAACGGCGTGCTAACCCAAGACCTGAAAAATCTGCGCGTGTACGACTGTGACGCCATCGAAGTACTCAAGCGCTGCGTGGCTGATGCCAGCCTTGATCGCCTGCTGCTGTTTTTCCCGGATCCTTGGCACAAGGCGCGCCACCACAAGCGTCGCATCGTGCAGGCCGAGTTCGCAGAGTTGGTTAGGCAAAAGCTGAAAGTTGGCGGTGTTTTGCACATGGCTACCGACTGGCAGCCGTATGCCGAGGTCATGCTGGAAGTAATGCAGGCTGCGCCCGGCTATCGCAATCAAGCGGCCGATGGCACGTATGTGCCGCGCCCTGAAGAACGCCCCGTTACCAAGTTCGAGCGCCGTGGCGAGCGGCTTGGCCATGGTGTTTGGGATCTCAAGTTCGAACGACTTGACTGATTTTTGCTGTAACTGCGCCAGCCCAATCTGCTGGCGCAAACCTTGTTGCCAATGCTTTGTTGCACCGTTGTTAAAACAGACCGGCTAGAGCTGGCTAACCTCACCACAGCAACACCCAAGACTGGCTGGATAAATAATAAAGGTGACGTGTCGTCATGACGTCCCAAGGAGAAAGTCTGTGTTGAGAAATATTGGAGTACTGCTGCTCGCGGTTTTTGCGCTCAATGCGCATGCCAAGGTCGACCCGGTGCAGGCCAACCGCCTGAACGGTGACCTCACGCCGCTGGGAGGCGAACGTAAAGGCAATGCTGCTGGCACCATCCCGGAGTGGAATGGTGGCCTGGCGCAGCCCATCCCTGGCTATAAACCCGGTATGCACCATCCCGACCCTTATGCTGGCGAGTCGGTGCAATTCGTGGTCAACAGCAAGAACGCGGCCCAATACCAGGCGCAATTGCCGTTAGGCCTGAAAACCTTGCTGGAAACCAACCCCGACTACTACCTGCGTGTGTTCCCTACTCACCGGAGTGCCGCGGCTCCCCAGCGTATCTACGATGCCACTCGCTATAACGCCCTCAACGCTGAGCTGATTTCCGGCGGCAATGGTGTGCAAGGCGCGGCGGCGGGCATTCCGTTTCCGGTGCCGCAGTCTGGCCAGGAAGCGATCTGGAACCACGTGATGCGGTATCGCGGCGAGCAGATTCACTTCGTCACCAACCAGGCGGCGGTGCTGTCCAACGGCGCTTACAACCTGCTCAAGCTGGACCGTGACATCTACTTCCGGTACGGCCGCGAAGGCATGACCCCCGGCGAACTCGACAACACCCTGTTCTTCTACAAGTACAGCGTGGTCGCGCCGGCCAAGCTTGCGGGCTCCGCCCTGGTAGTGCAGGAAACCCTCGATCAGGTTGAGGCTATCCGCAAGGCATGGCGCTTTAACCGTGGCGAGCGCCGCGTGCGTCGCCTACCGATGTTGGCCTTCGATACCCTGCAGCCTGATACCAACGGTATGGCCACCGCCGACATGGTCGACTCCTACAACGGCGCGCCTGACCGCTACGAGTGGAAGTTGGAAGGCAAAAAGGAAATGTTGGTGCCGTACAACAGCTACGCCGTGCATCAGAAAGGCATTCCTTACGACACCATCTTGAAGCCCACAAGCATCAACCCCGAGTTGTTGCGCTACGAACTGCATCGCGTGTGGATTGTTGAAGCTGAGCTGCGCAAAGGCTTTAGCCACCCGTACGCCAAGCGTCGCTTCTACCTTGATGAAGACAGCTGGCAGATCCTGGCGGTAGACCTGTACGACAAGGACGGCAAACTGGTTGGCCTGCAGGAAAGCCACCCGATCAGCTACTACGACGTCCCTATGTTCGGCAGCACGCTGGAAACCATCTACGACTTCGCCGGCAAGCGTTACTTCGCCGACGGGATGGATAACAACGAAATCATGTACGACTTCAACGCCAAGCTGGGGCCAGGTGATTTCACCCCTCAGGCGCTGCGCCGCGAAGGCAATTGATCCATTCCTAGTCGATAAAAAAGGCGCCTGATCAGGCGCCTTTTTCGTAGGGGGCAAACGATTGTTGTCGTTGGTCTCGTAGGGTGTGCTGCATTGCCTCAGTTACGGTCAGCAATCACGCCGATTAGGAAGAACACCAGCAGCAGTACCGGCGCCAGGGTGTAGTTATTGAAGTAGCCCAGGCCCTTGGCCACCCACGGGGTCAGAAAGATCATCGCCAGGCCGTAACCTATCGCGCAGATCAGTACGAACAGTAGGGTGCGGAAGATAAAGTTCAGGCCGCCGATGCGCTGCTGAATCCAGGTGTTGATGCCTGGCCCGAACAACACCAGCACGGTGGCCATGATCGCCAGGGAAATATCGTAGAGGTGCCCGCGGGTCCAGCGCGAAACCGTGGCGATCAGGTCGAGAAGCAGGTCCATCCGGTGTCCTTAGCCTCAGTGGGCAATCAAGTCAGCGCAAAAAGTACTGCAGCAGGTCATTGAGAAACAACTGGCCTTGAGGCGTTGCCACTAGGCGCGCGGGGTCGGCTACCAATAAGCCACGCTGTTGCGCCTGTTCGCGGGCCTTTGCGAAGTCCTCCAGCGGCAGACCGGTGCGTTGGCTAAACAGTTCAGCCGGCACGCCATCGGTCAGGCGCAAGGCATTCATCAAAAACTCAAACGGCAGCTCGTCCACGGTTAGCGCTTTGGCGCCGGCCTGGAAGTTTTTAGTCGGGTCCAGATAGTCCTTGGGCAGACGGGTTTTCCAACTGCGCAAAATTTGCCCATCCGGGCTGGTCAGCTTGGCGTGGGCGCCTGCGCCAATGCCGAGGAAATCGCCAAAGCTCCAGTAGTTGAGATTATGCCGCGCGCGTTTGCCGTCTTTGGCATAGGCCGACACTTCGTACTGGGCGTAACCGTGCTCGGCGAGGAGCGCTTGCCCGGCTTCTTGGATGTCCCACAGGGTGTCGTCCTCGGGTAGCACCGGCGGCTGGTTCCAGAACACCGTGTTCGGCTCCAGGGTCAGCTGATACCAAGACAAATGCGTCGGTGCCAGGGCAATGGCCTGGCGAATGTCGTTAAGTGCTTCGTCCAGCGACTGATCTGGCAGGCCGTGCATCAGGTCGAGGTTGAAGTTATCGAAGCCGGCGTTGCGCGCCATATCGGCGGCGCGCATGGCTTCATCACCATTGTGGATGCGGCCCAGCGCTTCAAGCTTGCTCTGCTGAAAGCTCTGCACGCCGATAGACAGCCGATTAATGCCCAACTGCCGGTAAGCGCGAAATTTGTTCTGCTCGAAGGTGCCGGGGTTGGCCTCCAGGGTGATTTCGATATCACTGGCGAAGCGGATTCTTTGCTGTACGCCTTCCAGCAAGCGCCCGAGCGCCTCGGCACTAAACAGGCTTGGGGTGCCACCGCCAAAGAAGATCGAGGTCAGTTCGCGGCCATGGGCCAGCGGCAGGTCTCGGTCGAGGTCGGCGAGCAGGGCGTCGACATACTCGGTTTCGGGCAACACCGGGCTGGCGGTATGGGAGTTGAAGTCGCAGTACGGGCATTTGCGCACGCACCAGGGAATATGGATATACAGCGCCAGTGGCGGCATCTGCAGCAGGCTGTGGGCCTTAGTGGCGGGCGGAAAAATCAGCCCGCGGTCAGAGTCGTTCATGCCAAGCCCAGACGCTCGCGCAGCAACGCCATGGCGCGGGCGCGGTGGCTCAATTGGTTTTTCTCGGCGGGGGTGAGCACGGCGCTGGAGCAGTTGCGCTCGGGTACCCAGAACAGCGGGTCGTAACCAAAGCCGTGTTCACCTTCGGCCTGCTCGAGAATGCGCCCGTGCCACAGGCCTTCGCAGATGATTGGCAGTGGGTCGTCGGCATGCCGGACCAAGGCCAGGCAGCAGACAAACTGGGCGCCGCGCTGTTCTGCCGGCAAACCCTTGAGGGCCAGCAGCAGCTTGGCGTTGTTGGCTGCATCGCCCTGGCCATCGGCATAGCGCGCCGAATAAATTCCGGGCGCGCCACCGAGGGCGTCCACCGCCAAACCTGAGTCGTCGGCCAGCGCCGGCAGGCCGGATACTCGGGCGGCATTACGCGCTTTAAGAATGGCGTTTTCGATAAACGACAAACCAGTTTCTTCCGGCTCGATTTGGCTGAACTCACCCACTGAGCGCACGTGCACGGCATCGCCAAGCATGGCCTGCAGTTCTTTGAGCTTGCCGGCGTTATGGCTGGCCAGCACCAGTTGGCTGAGGTCGATCACTGTGCCTGTCATTTATCGTCCGGGAAAAATTCTTGGTTGAAGTCGATGCTGTTTTCGCTGCCTTCACCGACGCGTACTTTCAGGCTGAAACGCAGCACTTCGCGCTGCTCGAAAGGGAATTGCGCGAGGTAATAAATCGCGCCGCTTTCGGCTACCTGCTTGAACTCCAGCGGGCGCGCTTTGCCTAGCAGGTCGGTTACGGTGCCGGTGACGGTGGCGCTGCTGGCTTTGCCGCTTTTCAGAACGGCGACGTTCAGCACGCCAAGGGTTTTGCTACGGGTTAGCCCGGCAGCGGCGGCGATATCGGGCTGGAGAAAACCGGAGTTAAAAGCGTTGTAGTGCACATCCAGTTCGCCAAAGCTGGCTTTGCGCTCGGCGGCAGCCGGCAAGGCCAAACACAGGGCGAGGACGAATAGGGCGAGGCGACGCATGATTGCTCTCCTAAAACAGTGGCGCGTTATATGGCGAAGCGGTGTTCCAACACGCCTGGGCCGCTGACGCGATAAATGCCGATTTCACCCAACAGATTAGGCCACATCCGCGCGGCGAGACTGTTGCGGTGCAAGTGGTCGACGGCTAGGCGGTCGAGCACTTTGACGCTGCGCTCCAGGCACAGGGCTTCAAAGTCTTTAAAGGTGCAGAAGTGGATGTTCGGCGTGTTGTACCAGGTGTACGGCATAAAGTCCGACACCGGCATGCGCCCATTGCGCGCCAGGTAGTAGCGGCAGCGCCAGTGGCCGAAGTTGGGGAAGGTGATGATGCACTGACGGCCAACGCGGAGCATTTCTTCCAGAATTTTGTCCGGGTACTGCACCGCTTGCAGCGCCTGGGTCATGACCACCACGTCAAAGCTGTTGCTGGCGAAATTGCCCAAACCCAGGTCGAGGTTTTGCTCAATGACGTTGACACCCTTGGTCACGCATTCGGCAATGTTGTCCGGGTCGATCTCCAGCCCGTAGCCGGTCACTTGTTTGTTGTCGCGCAGCCAAGCCAATAGCTCGCCATTGCCGCAGCCCAAGTCCAGCACGCGGCTGCCGGCGGGTATCCAGTCTTGGATGATTTCCAGATCGGCTCTCACGGCAATCCTCAGAGGCTGATGCGGTTCATGTAACCGCTGAATGCTTGCAGGTAACGGGGAATCGGCATCAAAAAGGCGTCATGACCTTGCGGTGCATCGACTTCCAGGTAGCAGACGTTTTTCCGCGCGGCCATCAGCGCATCGACGATTTCCCGCGAGCGCGCTGGCGAAAAGCGCCAGTCGGTGGTGAAGGAGATCACGCAGAAGTCGGCTTTGACCCCGGCCAGGGTTTTCGCCAGGTCGCCGCCGTGGGCGGCAGCCGGGTCGAAGTAGTCCAGCGCCTTGGTCATCAGCAAATAGGTGTTGGCGTCAAAGCGCCCGGAGAACTCTTCGCCCTGATAGCGCAGGTAGCTTTCCACCTGAAACTCGACGCTGTGGAAGTCGTAGTTAAGTTTTTCGCTTTTCAGCCCCCGGCCGAATTTCTCGCCCATGGCGTCGTCGGACAGGTAGGTGATATGGCCCACCATGCGCGCCAGCATCAGGCCGCGCTTGGGAATCACGTTTTGTTCCTGAAAATGGCCGCCGTGGAATTCCGGGTCGGACAAAATCGCCTGGCGTGCCACCTCGTTAAAGGCAATGTTCTGCGCCGACAGTTTGGGCGCGGAGGCAATGGCCAGGCAGTGACGAATACGGCCGGGGTAGCTGATGGCCCACTGCATGGCTTGCATGCCGCCGAGACTGCCGCCCACCACCGCCGCCCATTGGGCAATGCCCAAACGGTCAGCCAGCAACGCCTGGCTGTTGACCCAATCCTCGACGGTCAATACCGGGAAGTCGGCGCCATAGGGTTTGCCTGTGGCGGCGTTGACGCTGGAGGGGCCGGTGGAGCCATTACAGCCGCCAAGGTTATTCAGGCTGACGACAAAAAAGCGGTTGGTGTCGATGGCTTTGCCGGGGCCGATGCAGCTGTCCCACCAGCCCGGTTTGCGCTCTTCGGTACTGTGGTAGCCCGCGGCGTGGTGATGGCCCGAGAGTGCATGGCAAATCAGCACGGCATTGCTGCGCGCTGCATTCAACTGGCCGTAGGTCTCGTACACCAGGCTGTAGTCGCCCAGGCTGCGGCCACAGGCCAACGCCAATGGCTCGGCAAAGTGTTCAACCTGAGGGGTGACCAGACCAACAGAATCTTCGGGAAAGGCGGTGGGCATCGACCCTGCTCTCACAAAAAGGAGGCGCCAGTCTAAAGAGCACCGCCCCCTGCGGCAAGCGCGGGGGCGGCGGGCTAAGGCTCTGAATTGTCACGGCAAACGTGAGCTGACGCAGAGACTGTGTTACTCGCCGAGATGGGCTTGGCGATTGGAGGAAGGCAACGTCACCACTCTGCCTTGGCGCGAAATCGGCGCCGGGCGGCGCAAGGTGCGCAGCATGTCGTTGGCCTGGCTGAGTTGCAGCTCCAGTTCTTTCATATAACGGAGCATTTGCTGGCTACGTACGCGCGCTTGCTGGGTGTTCTGCGCCAGCGACTTAAGCCGCAGCATGTGGGTTTCCAGCAGCTGTTTGTGTTCAAGGGTGTGTTGCATCAGCGGCATCAGCGCATCACCAGCCCATTGCTCGACTTCGCGGCGCAAGCGTTGGTGCAGGCCGATGACTTCCTGCACCAGGGTGGCGAAGAAGCGTTTGGTCAGGGTGCGTTGTTCGGTCAGCAGGGTTTTAAAGTGCAGGCGGAATTGGTCGGCCTTGCCTCGCTGCGCCTTGAGCTCGCGCTGGTAGCGTTTGATGTTGAACTGCGGGGCATCGACGCCATTGAGTGGATTTTCTTCGTTGTGGCGGCGGTAGATGGCCGAAACCATTTTGTTGGCCATTTCCACTTCCTGGCCGAGGTTGGCCAAGTCGTGCTCCACGGAGCGGAAGAAGTGCAGGATCGCCTGGTTGATGCCCAAGGTCGTCCAACTGCCGGTGAGGTTGGTGCGCACCTTGTTCAGGTGTTCCTCCAAGCGCTCGGAGCGGGCGGCGTTGCGCAGTAAATCGCCCTGACGCTTAAGCAGGCGCTGGTTGGTTTTCAGCCCCAGCAGGCGGCGGTGATGCTGGCTGTGGTCGTCTTTGGTTTTGGCGGTCAGTTCAAACAGCAACTGGCCGTTGTCCTGTTGGTGCGTGGTCAGCAGGGTTTGCTGCTCGCGGACTTTTTCCAGGCGCAGGTTCAATACGTGCTGGCTGTTCTGCAACAGAGCGAGCACCTGATTGACCACACGGTCCTCCAGCAGGCGTTCTTTCTGCGCGACGATGCGCTCGCACAGCAGGTTTTCCAGGTGGCCCAACTGGCTGCGATCCAGCAGCGCCTGGTCTTTGCGCACCTTGGCTAGCAAGGCTTGCTTGGCCGACAGCGGCAACACATCTTCAATGCCAATGCCCAGTTGCTTGGCGGTGGCGACCTGAATCTGGCTGATGGCGTTCTGCACAAAGGTTTCGCCAGCCAGGTCATCCCAGAGCACGTCGATTTTGTTCAGCACGGCAAACAGGCTGGTTTGGGTTTCTTCGTCGAGCTGGCGGATATGGGTTTGCCATACCGCCATATCGCTGGCCGTCACGCCGGTATCGGCAGACAGCAGAAAGATGATTGCCTGAGCGCTGGGCAGCATCGACAGGGTCAGTTCCGGCTCGCTACCCAGGGCGTTCAGGCCAGGGGTATCGAGAATACGCAGACCCTGGCGCAGCAGCGGGTGATCGAAGTTGACGATGGCGTGACGCCAGGCCGGCACCAGCACCTGGCCAGGTTTGCCGGCGCTTTCCAGCATGTCTGGGTGGAAGCCCAGCTGAATGGCTTGTTCAACCGGCATGGGCTTGGTCTTCGCCACTTGGGTGAAGGCCTGCACCATATTGTCGGGGTCGCTGATATCCAGCGGAATGTTCACCCAATGCCGTGGAATACGCTTGAACTGCGCCACGCTGGCGTCGGTCATGCGTGTTTCGATGGGCAGCAAGCGGATATAGGAGCGTTCCGAGCGCGGGTCGAAAAACAGCTCGGTCGGGCACATGGTGGTGCGCCCAGCGTGAGACGGCAGCATGCGCTGGCCGTACTCGGAGAAGAACAGGCTATTGATCAGCTCGGTTTTGCCGCGGGAGAACTCGCCGACAAAGGCCAGGGTGATGTGGTCGGTACGCAGAGTGCGCAAGGCGCGGTCGAGTTTGGCTTCGACGGCGTCGTTGGTCAGGCGATTGGTCGCCAACCAGCTGCGATAACGGGTGATTTCGCGCATCAAGCCGCGCTTCCAACCCACGTATGCACTGACCTGTTGGCTGAGACGTTCCATGCTCATTCCTGCACTCCTGTCGGCAACGCATCCTGCGACTGATTTTGAAAGATCATCGGCTGGCCAATCAGCCGCTGCAAGCGCCTGCGCCGCACTCTGTGATGGGTGCACGCTAGGGATGGCAGCTTGCCATTGTCGGGCATTATGCGGGAAGCATCCTACGCGTCAATCGGACTACTAGCGCAGCCCGCCTTAAGGTCGGGCTGCGGCACCGAGCGGTAGGTGGGGGGTTACAGCAGCATACGCAGTACGTCGGGCATGCCACTCATGATCATCAGGTTTTGAATCACCAGCATGTCCAGCAGCTTGAGCGCGAGAAAGGCAAAGATCGGCGACAGATCCAGGCCGCCCATGCTCGGCAAGATGCGCCGAATCGGCGACAACACGGGCTCACAGATCTGGTTAATCAGTTCCACACCTGGATTGTGGCTACCCTGGGCGACCCAGGAGAGGATCACGCTGATGATCAAGGCAAAGAAAAACACCTTGAGGAACAGCGCGGTGATGCCAATCAGCGACCAGATCAGCATTTGCACCGGGTTGGCGAAAACGCCGTAGGTGAGCAGGATGGTCAGGGCGATAAGGATGAACTGCAGCAGAATGGCCAGCACCAGGGAGGCGATATCCAGGCCGCCGAAGCCTGGAATAATCTTGCGCAGCGGTTTCAGCAACGGCTGGGTGGCGCGCACGATGAACTGACACAGTGGGTTGTAGAAGTTGGCCCGCACCAGTTGCAGGATAAAGCGCAGCAGCACGATCAACAGGTACATGCTGCCCAGGGTTTGCAAGATGTAAACGGCAGCAGTGTTCAATCCAATCATCATCAGCTCCTTATTGGCCCAATTGCTCGGCCAGTTCCGCCGAGCGATGTGCTGCGGCGTTGAGTGCTTGCTCGACCAGGGCTTCAAAGCCGCCAGCCTGAAAGGTTTTGATCGCCGCTTCCGTAGTGCCGGCCGGCGAGGTCACGCGGCGGCGCAGTTCGGCAGCGTCGACATCACTGGCCACGGCCATACGCGCGGCGCCAAGGGCGGTTTGCAAGGTCAACTGCGCGGCGGTAGCGGCGGGCAGGCCGAGCTTTTCGCCGGCGGCAGTCATCGCCTCTATTAATAAGAAGAAGTAGGCCGGGCCGCTACCAGATACGGCGGTCACCGCGTCGATCAGATGTTCTTCATCCAGCCACAGAGCGACACCAACGGCGCTGAGCAATTGCTCGGCTTGCTGGCGCTGTGCGCTAGAGACCCCGACATTGGCAAACAAGCCGCTCACGCCCTGACGCAACAGCGCCGGGGTATTGGGCATGCAGCGAACGATGGCGCGGGTCGGCGCCTCGGGAGTGCTCAGCCAGGTTTGCAGGCTGGCGCAGGTGATGCCGGCGGCAATCGAGACGATCAGCTGGTTGCTCGTCAGTTCGGGCGCCAGCGCCAGGCACACGGTTTTCATCGCCTGGGGTTTTACTGCCAGCACCACCACATCGGCACCGCGCACGGCATCGGCGTTATCGGCAAAGACGCTGATGCCATGTTCGGCCGCGACCTTGTTGCGGTTTTCAACGCCAGGGTCGCCGGCGCTGATCAACTTGTTATCCATGCCCTGGGCGCGCAGGCCGCCGATCAGACTGGCAGCCATGTTGCCGGCACCAATAAAGGCAATACGGGGGTTGCTCATAAAACGCTTCCTTTAATCAGGCACGGGTTACGGTGGTTCATGCAGTGGGTTGCCCGTAATCACGGGCGCCAAACAGCGCGGTGCCGATACGCACCCAGGTGGCGCCTTCGGCGATGGCAGCTTCCAGGTCGTGGCTCATGCCCATCGACAGCGTGTCGAGTTCAGGCATGCCGAGGCTGGCCTGCAACTGGCGCACGGTGGCAAAGGCCTCGTGCTGGGCGCAGGTATCATCGGTAGGTTCGGGAATCGTCATCAGGCCGCGTAGGTTCAGGCGTGGCAGTTGCGCCACGGCAGCCGCCAGCGCGGGTAAGTCTTCAGGCGCGCAGCCGGATTTGCTCGCCTCACCGCTGACGTTTACCTGCAGGCAGATATTCAGCGGCGGCAAGTGCGCGGGACGTTGTTCGGAGAGGCGTTGGGCGATTTTCAGGCGGTCCACCGAATGTACCCAGTCGAAATGCTCGGCTATGGCTTTGGTCTTGTTCGACTGGATGGGGCCGATGAAGTGCCAAATCAAGGCCAGGTCGCTGAGTTCGGCCTGTTTACCGAGTGCCTCTTGCAGGTAGTTTTCGCCAAAATCGCGCAGGCCGGCGGCGAAGGCTTCACGAACGGCCTCGGCGGGTTTGGTTTTGCTCACGGCCAACAGGCCAACCTGATGAAAATCTCGCTGCGAGGCTTGCGCCGCCTCACGGATACGCTCACCGAGCTTTGCAATATTCTCTGCTATCGTGGACATTACCTACACCAGCCGCCTGTGGTTGAGCGGCATTCTACCTGCTCTCTTGTCATTTGATGCTCGTCATTAGACGCACTTAATTAGGGAATTCCATGGATATCACTGAGCTGCTCGCCTTCAGCGCGAAACAGGGCGCTTCGGACCTGCACCTCTCGGCGGGTTTGCCGCCGATGATCCGGGTCGACGGCGATGTCCGCCGCATCAATCTGCCGGCACTGGACCACAAGCAAGTGCACGCGCTGATCTACGACATCATGAACGACAAGCAGCGCAAGGATTTCGAAGAATTCCTCGAGACTGACTTCTCCTTTGAAGTGCCAGGCGTGGCGCGTTTCCGGGTTAACGCCTTTAACCAGAACCGTGGTGCCGGTGCGGTATTTCGGACCATTCCCTCCAAGGTTTTGTCCATGGAAGACCTGGGCATGGGCGAAATCTTCAAGAAGATTTCCGACGTGCCCCGTGGCCTGGTGTTGGTCACCGGGCCGACCGGTTCGGGCAAATCGACAACCCTTGCGGCCATGCTCGACTACATCAATAGCAACAAATACCACCACATCCTTACGGTGGAAGACCCGATCGAATTCGTTCACGAATCGAAAAAGTGCCTGATCAACCAGCGTGAAGTGCACCGCGACACCCTCGGGTTTAGCGAAGCCCTGCGTTCGGCACTGCGGGAAGACCCGGACATCATCCTGGTGGGTGAGATGCGTGACCTGGAAACCATCCGCCTGGCGCTAACCGCTGCGGAAACCGGGCACTTGGTATTCGGCACCCTGCACACCACCTCGGCGGCAAAAACCATCGACCGCGTGGTTGACGTATTCCCGGCCGAAGAAAAGTCCATGGTGCGTTCCATGCTTTCCGAGTCGTTGCAGTCGGTTATCTCCCAGACCCTGCTGAAAAAGATTGGCGGCGGCCGCGTTGCGGCCCACGAAATCATGATCGGCACCCCGGCCATCCGAAACCTGATTCGCGAAGACAAAGTGGCGCAGATGTATTCCGCCATCCAGACCGGTGGCTCGCTGGGCATGCAGACCCTCGACTCGTGCCTTAAAGGCCTGGTCGCCAAAGGTTTGGTTTCCCGCGATGCGGCGAAAGAAAAGGCGAAAACCCCGGAAAATTTCTGACGCATATCCCATCCTGCAGGTCTGCCCGCTTGGAAGTGCGCGGCAGACAGCAGAATATGCACAGCTCTGACAGAACGGTTGCGCTACACGCGCGCAACCGATTGCCCTATGGGGTGGCGGTAGCCTTCGGTTGCCGTGGCAAGGTTGCGTGATAGGCGAGAACTTCGATGGAATTTGAAAAGCTTCTGCGTTTGATGGTCGAGAAAGGCGGTTCCGACCTGTTTATCACCGCAGGCGTGCCGCCTTCGATGAAGGTCAACGGCAAGATCATGCCGATTACCAAAACACCGATGTCGCCCGAACAGGCCCGTGAAACCGTGCATGCGGTGATGAACGAGCAACAACGCCGCGACTTCGCCGAAAACCACGAATGCAACTTCGCCATTAGCGCGCGTGGCATCGGCCGTTTCCGCGTCAGCGCGTTCTACCAGCGTAACCTGGCCGGCATGGTGCTGCGTCGGATCGAAACCAATATTCCGACCCTCGAAGACCTCAAGCTGCCGGAAGTGCTGAAGAAACTGGCACTGACCAAGCGCGGCCTGGTGTTGTTTGTGGGGGCGACCGGTACCGGTAAATCTACCTCGCTGGCGGCGATGATCGGCTACCGCAACAAGAACAGCAGCGGCCACATCATCTCCATCGAAGACCCGATCGAATATATCCACCAGCACCAGAGCTGCATCGTCACGCAGCGCGAAGTGGGCATCGACACCGAGTCGTTTGAAGTGGCGCTAAAGAACACCCTGCGCCAGGCGCCGGACGTAATTCTGATTGGTGAGGTGCGTACCCGCGAAACCATGGATCACGCTGTGGCCTTCGCCGAAACCGGGCACTTGTGCCTGGCCACGCTGCACGCCAACAACGCCAACCAGGCGCTGGACCGCATCATTAACTTCTTCCCCGCCGACCGTCAGCAGCAGGTGTGGATGGACTTGTCCTTGAACCTCAAGGCCATCGTCGCCCAGCAACTGATTCCGACCCCGGACGGCAAGGGCCGCCGCGCGGTAATCGAGGTGTTGATCAACACCCCACTGGCGGCCGACTTGATTCGTAAAGGCGAAGTGCACGAACTCAAAGCGCTGATGAAGCGCTCCACCGAGCAAGGCATGCAGACCTTCGACCAGGCGCTGTACCAGCTGTATAGCCAGGGCGAAATCACCTACGAAGATTCGTTGGCCTATGCCGACTCGGCGAACGACCTGCGCTTGATGATCAAGCTGGGTTCGGAAACCGATGGCGATCACCTGACCAGCATGTCGCAAGGGCTGTCGCTGGAAATTGGCGACGAAGACAACGGCGGCCGGCGGTTCCGCTAGCTCACGGCATGGCAAGCTATTGAACCGTTGACCGTCATCCCCGCGCAGGCGGGGATCCAGGCTCGCAGCATCAACCTCATTCGCCGCAACATTCTGGATCCCGCCTACGCGGGGACGACGGCAGACTATCAGCGCGTAGTCACGCGCAACTGCGGCTCGCTACTGGGCAATACGCGCTTGGCCATGGCGTAGTGGCTTTTCCAGTAGGGCTTGTTAAGGGTGTCGATGGTGACCGACTTGCCGCCTCGCGGCGCATGGATAAAGCGGTCATTACCCAGATAAATCGCCACGTGGTTTACGCGCCGGCTACGGATGTTGAAAAACAGCAGATCGCCGGGCTTTAGCTGGCTGCGCGAGATTTTCTCGCCGTCTTCGCGGGCCATCTGGTTTGAGGTGCGCGATAGGTCAACGTCGTCGATGTCGTTAAAGGCGTAACGCACCAGACCGCTGCAATCAAAACCCTTCTCCGGCGACGTGCCGCCCCAGCGATAGCGCACACCCAGGGTGTTAACGGCGCGGCCGAGCACGGCGCTGCTGTTTTTCGCTTCCTGGGTTTTGGCCGCCAGAACCGGTTGCGCTGGAGCGTTGCTCTGGGCGGGTTTGGCGCTGGATTCGCCAGTGGATGCAGTGCGCCCGGTGGCATGGGCAGGGAGTGGCTGGTATCGATTAGTCGCCTCGGCGGCGAGCGGTAAACACAGACAAAAAGTCAGCCATGTGAATAAAAAAGGACGCATATGGCAGGGCTCAGGTTTAACGGAGCGCAACTTTATAACAGCTTTTTTGCTCAGTTTTTGACCATTGGTCGATTGGAACTCGGGTCCGATGAGGGAAAAGCAGGGATAAAGCGCGGCTTTTCCCGACTTTGTAGTGACTAACCCTGGGCGTTTCGTTGGGGCGAATTTCGCCCTCAACGCTTTCGTCATCCCCGCGTAGGCGGGGATCCACAAACGTCCAGGTGAATGCCGTTTGCTTGCCGTGCACCGCATCTGGGTTCCCGCCTGCGCGGGGACGACGGAGGTTAGGCAACCCTTTCGTGCTACGCAGGTCGAAGCTGCAATCGCCACGAGGAGGCAAAGCATGAACGTAGCCAAAGATACCCATAGCAAGCTGATCGGCTATCTGCTGTGGATATTCGGTTTTCTCGGTGCCCACCGCTTCTACTATGGCAAGCCGGTAACCGGCACTATCTGGTTTTTCACCTTTGGCCTGCTGTTTGTGGGCTGGATCATCGACCTGTTTTTGATTCCGTCGATGGATCGCGAAGCGGACCTGCGCTTTAACGCTGGCGGTCTGGACTATAACGTCGCCTGGATTCTGCTGACCTTCCTTGGCGTGTTTGGCGTGCACCGCATGTACCAAGGCAAATGGATTACCGGCCTTATCTACCTGTGCACGGGTGGGCTGTTTTTCGTTGGGGTTCTGTACGACTTCTGGACGCTTAACGGCCAGGTATCCGAGCGCAACACCGCTCAGCACATTTAACGCGCTCCGCAGGCTGTGCTGCGCGCACCAAGTGATCTTTTGTGTTTGCGTTGGTGCGCACAGCACACCCTAGAGTGTGTTGGGTTGGGCACAAAGAAGCCCAACAGCGGTCGATCAGGCCTGAAAGCTGATATGTCCGTCCACCAGGGTGTAGCGCACCGCCCCCGGTAAGCAATGGCCAATAAATGGGCTGTTCTGGCCTTTGGAGAACCAGGTTTCTCCCGCTAGCGTCGAGGCATTGGCATCAAACAGCAGCACATCGGCTGGGCTACCCACCGCCAGTTTGCCAGCCGGTAGACGCAAGGCGTCCGCTGGCCCAGCACTTAGGCGCGCGAGCAAGGTCGGCAAATCAAGCAAGCCATCCTGCACCAAGCTCATGGCCAGCGGCAGTAACAGCTCTACGCTGCTGATGCCCGGCTCAGTCGCACCAAACGGCGCCAACTTAGCATCGGCTTCATGCGGTTGGTGGTGGCTGGCGATGGCTTGAATCACCCCAGACTTCACCGCCGCCCGCAGGCCATCACGGTCGGCCGCGGTGCGCAGCGGCGGTTGTACGTGATACAGGCTTGAGAAGTCGATCAGCGCCTCATCCGTCAGAATCAGCTGATACAGCGCCACATCGGCAGTCACTGGCAGGCCGCGGGCCTGGGCGTCGGCAATCAACTGCGCGCCACGGGCACTGGTGAGCTGGCTGAAGTGCGCGCGCACGCCGGTCTGTTCCACCAGCAGCAGGTCGCGGGCCAGGGCCACGGTTTCGGCAGTTTCTGGAATGCCGGGCAAGCCCAGGAAGCTGGCGGTGGCGCCTTCATGGGCCAGGCCGCCTTCGGCCAGATCACGGTCTTGCGATTGCAGTACCACCGTCAGGTCGAAGGTGGCGGCGTATTCCATGGCGCGGCGCAGGGTGCGGTTGTTGTGGAAACTGTCGAGGCCATCGCCAAAGGCAACGCAGCCGGCATCGCGCAGTGCTACCAGCTCAGCCAACTGCTCACCGGCCAGGCCTTTGCTCAGGGCACCAATCGGGAACACTTTGGTGTGCCCGGCGCTGCGGGCGCGGTCGAGGATCAGCTCGGCCACCGCCGAGGTATCCAGAATTGGTTTGGTAAACGGTGGGCAGCACAGGCTGGTGACGCCGCCAGCCGCAGCGGCCAGGGTCTCGCTGGCGATGCTGCCTTTGCGGCTGTAGCCGGGTTCACGCAGGGCGACGTTCAAGTCGACCAAGCCAGGGCTGGCGATCAGGCCGTTGGCGTCGATGCTTTTATCGGCGGCAAAGCCGGCGGGCTTGCTGCCAATGCCGGCGATTTTGCCGTCGGCGATAAACAAGTCGCTGACCTGGTCCAGGCCACTGGCCGGGTCGATCACCCGGGCGCCGAGGATTTCGATGCGCATCAGTTTTGCTCCTCAGCGTTTTGTTGGGCCTGTGCTTCCTGGTTGAGCAGGCGTTGGGTGGTTTGTCCGCTCATGGCCATCGACAGCACGGCCATACGAATGGCGATGCCGTAGGTGACCTGGTTGAGAATCACCGACTGCGGGCCATCGGCTACCGCCGACTCAATTTCCACGCCGCGGTTGATCGGGCCTGGGTGCATCACCAAGGCATCCGGCTTGGCCAGTTTCAGCCGTTCGCTGGTCAGGCCATACAGGCGGTAGAACTCGCCTTCGCTGGGCAGCAAGCCGCCGGTCATACGCTCGCGTTGCAGGCGCAGCATGATCACCACGTCGACATCTTTCAGGCCTTCGGCCAGGTCGGTGTAGATATTTACCCCGTACTGCTCAATGCCCACCGGCAGCAGGGTTTTCGGCCCGATTACGCGGATATCCGGGCAGCCGAGGGTTTTCAGCGCGAGCATATTGGAGCGGGCTACGCGTGAATGGAGGATGTCGCCAACGATGGCCACCGACAGATTTTCAAAGCTGCCTTTGTGCCGGCGGATGGTCAGCATGTCGAGCATGCCCTGGGTCGGGTGCGAGTGACGGCCGTCGCCGCCGTTGATGATCGCCATGTCCGGGCACACGTGCTCGGCGATGAAGTGGGCGGCGCCTGAGTCGGCATGACGCACCACAAAAATGTCCGCCGCCATGGCTTCGAGGTTGCGCAGGGTGTCGAGCAGGGTTTCGCCCTTGCTGGTGGAGGAAGTCGACACGTTCAGGGTGATGACGTCCGCCGACAGCCGTTGCGCCGCCAGTTCAAAGGTGGTGCGGGTGCGCGTGGAGTTCTCGAAGAACACATTGCACACCGTTTTGCCGCGCAGCAGCGGCACTTTTTTTACCGCGCGGGCGCCGACTTCAAGAAAGGAGTCGGCGGTATCGAGAATTTCGGTCAGCAACTCGCGAGGCAAGCCATCAAGCGAGAGGAAATGGCGCAGCTGGCCCTGGTCGTTGAGCTGCAGCGGGCGCTTGGCGTCGGTCGGCGTCATGGGGGCGGTCTCAGTGGGCGGCGCTATCAGTGGGTGGAGCTAGTCGGGGCTTGGTGCTCAAGGGTGAGCGGCGCGGGGCCGAGCAATTTTACCCGCTCATCGGCAGCCAGCGACAGGGTGGCGCCGACCACATCGGGGCGAATCGGCAGTTCGCGCGAGTTAAGGTCGAGCAGGCTGACCAGGGTCACGCTGGCCGGGCGGCCGTAGTCGAACAGCTCGTTGAGGGCGGCGCGAATGGTGCGCCCGCTCATCAACACGTCGTCCACCAGCACCAAGTGCTGGCCTTCGATTTCGAACGGCAGCACGGAGGGGCGCACTTGCGGGTGCAGGCCATTCTGGGTGAAGTCATCGCGGTAGAACGAGACATCAAGGATGCCCAGCTCGGTGTCGCGGCCTAGCACTTGCAACAGCGCCTGCGCGACCCACACGCCACCGGTGTGAATGCCAATAAAGCGCGGTTCGCTGATGTTTCGCTTGGCCAGGTGCTCGGTCAACGCGCTGGCCATTTGCGGCAGCAGCTCGGCGGGGTTGGGTAGCTTCATGGTGTCTCCTTGAATCGCGAAAACGCGGGGCTTCAGGCGCCGGTATGTTCGGCCAGCCAACCTTCGAGCAAAAGTGCGGCGGCCAGGGCGTCCACCGGATTGTCCTTGTAGCCGCCACGTTGGCCTTGCTGCAGGCGTTCGCCTTTGGCGGCGTAGGTGGTCAGGCGTTCGTCGTGGGTGTGCACCGGCAGGTTGAAGCGGCCATTGAGGCGGCGGGCGAATTTTTCCGCGCGCTCGCTCATGTCGCTGGGCGTGCCGTCCATATTCAGCGGCAGGCCAACCACGATGGCATCTGGCTGCCATTCGCGCACCAGGGCTTCGACTTTCTGCCAGTCCGGCACGCCATTTTGTGCTTTGAGCACGCAAAGCTCGCGGGCCTGCCCGGTAATCACCTGGCCGACGGCAACGCCAATCTGCTTGGTGCCGTAGTCGAAGCCGAGCAGCAGGCGCAGCGGTTTATCGGCCATCAGGCGTGCCCAGCTTGCGAGGTCAGCAGGCTGAGGTTAACCCCCAGGCGGGCTGCGGCGGCGGCCAGGCGTTGATCAAAGGGGGTGTCGAAAAGAATCTGCGGGTCGGCGGGGCAGGTGAGCCAGGTGTTGCCGATCAGCTCTTGTTCCAGTTGGCCCGCTTCCCAGCCGGCGTAGCCGAGGGCAATCACGTATTTTTCCGGGCCGTGGCCATCGGCGATGGCGAAAAGCACGTCTTGCGAGGTGGAGAGTGCCAGCTCGCCCAGTTCCATGGTGGCCTGAAATTGCTCGCCAGCGGGATGCAAGACAAACCCTCGCTCGGTCTGTACCGGGCCGCCGGAGAAAATCGGCAGGCTTTGGCAAATGGTTGGCGGCAGTGTTTCCGGGCGCAGTTGCTCAAGCACATCGGCGAGCGTCAGGCCATTGGGGCGGTTGATCACCAGGCCCATGGCGCCTTCGGCGTTGTGCTCAATCAGAAAGGTAACGGTCTGCGCGAAATTCGGATCGGCCATGTGCGGCATGGCAATCAGAAAATGGTTTTTCAGGTAGCTGGGGTTGGCGTCTTTCATGGCGCGTAGTTTGGCCGCTGGATGGTGGGCCTGACAAGCCGCGCGGCCGTTTGCAGGGCGCGGTTATTTGCTGGAAAGCTTGTCGCCGCGCTCAAAGCGCCAGGTGCGGATGATTTCCAGGCGGTCGATATCCGAGAGGTCGCCGGTAAACGGGGAAAACGGCGCGGAAAGCCGCACGATTTTTAGCGCGGCTTGATCGAGCAGCGGCTGGCCGGACGATTCCAATACCTGCACTTCATACAAGCTGCCGTCGCGGTTGATCGACACCAGCAAGCGCAGGTTGCCGTAAATCCGCTGGCGGCGAGCTTCATCCGGGTAGTTCAGGTTGCCGATACGCTCGACCTTTTTACGCCACTCATCTTTGTACCAGGCGCCTTTGTCGCGCATGGTTGAGGCGGCGTTCAGGCGGTGAATTTTCGGGCGTTTGGCGTACAGCTGTTGCTCTTGGGCCAATTCCGCTTCCAGGCCGGAAATTTCGGCAGACAGCTGTTCGCTATCAAACGCCGGCGCTTTGCGTGCGTCGGGCTGGGGTTTGGTTTCTTCGCGTTTGACTGGGGTTTTCTGCTGCTTGGGTGCTGTGGTGGCGACTGCCGCTTTCGGCGCTTCTGCCTTGGTCGCGGGCGCTGGAGCAGTGGGCAGGGTGATGCGTTTGACTTCTTTGTCCTGGAATAGCGCCTGCTCGGTGGTTTTCGGCGCTGCTTTTTTATCCAACGTGCCGCTGCCCTGTTGGTTGTCCTGTGCGAGGTAGTCGGCCTCTTTCGGCGCTTCCTTGCTCTTGAAGGTGGACAGGGTGATTTCCAGGGTTTTGCTGATCTGGCTGGGCGGCACAATGGTAAAGCTGACGCCGAGAATCAATGCCGCATGCAGGGCGGCAGCGAGAAACAGGGTAAAGCCCAGCCGGTCCGCAGGGCGGACGCCGTAATCAGAAAGTTCGGGCGGGAGTGCGGTCGCGTTCATCGCTCAACGGGGCTTGTTCAGGTTGCCGCGCAGTCTGCCGAGGGCTTGGCGAAAAGTCTATGAAGCACTGCGCGCCTTGGTGATGCACTGGGCATTTCTGCGTTGTGGGTCTCGCGGTGCTCTGCTGCGCTGCTTTTTATAGCAAGGCGCAGCAGGGCGGCGGAGGTTTTAGCGGGCGGCGAGTTGCGCTGCAATGGCGTCCATCAGTTGCTCGCCGATCTTGGTGTCGAAGGCGTTGTCGATCTCGCGGATACAGGTCGGGCTGGTGACGTTGATTTCCGTCAGGTGCTCGCCAATGACATCCAGGCCAACAAACAGCAGGCCTTTTTCACGCAATGTCGGGCCAACCTGGGCGGCGATCCAGCGATCACGCTCGGTCAGCGGCCGTGCTTCGCCGCGCCCGCCGGCCGCCAGGTTGCCGCGGGTTTCGCCGGCGGCGGGAATACGTGCCAGGCAATAGGGCACCGGCTCACCGTTAATCATCAGAATGCGCTTGTCGCCATCCTTGATCGCCGGCAGGTAGGCCTGCGCCATAATCTGCTGCTGGCCGAGGTTGGTCAGGGTTTCAAGGATCACCGACAGGTTCGGATCGCCCTCGCGGTGGCGAAAGATCGACGTTCCGCCCATGCCATCCAAGGGTTTGAGAATGATGTCACGGTGCTCTTTGGCAAACTCGCGCAGAATGTCGGCACGGCGGCTGACCAATGTGGGCGGCGTGCAGTGTGGGAATTGCGTGGCAAACAACTTTTCGTTGCAGTCGCGCAAGCTCTGGGGGCGGTTGACGATCAACACCCCGGCCCGCTCCGCTTGCTCCAGCAGGTAGGTGCTGTAGACGAATTCCATATCGAAGGGTGGATCCTTGCGCATCAGGATCACATCCAAGTCGCTCAAGGGCGCGTCGGTTTCATCGCTCAGCTCGAACCAGTGCTCAGGATCGGCAAAGACTTTAAGCGGGCGCATACGCGCTTTGGCAACTCCCGCGACCTGGTACAGGTCGTGCTGCTCCATGTAGAACAACGACCAACCACGGGCCTGAGCGGCCAGTAGCATGGCCAGCGAGCTGTCCTTCTTATAGGAAATGCCCGAAATCGGGTCCATGACTATGCCGAGGCGAACGCTCATGGGGTGGATCCTCCGCAAAACGAATGCGACAGGTGAAACCTGTCGAGACTAGACTGTGTGGCGCCAGGGTGGCGCTGGCGACCACTTCGGTCAAGGAAAAACCTTACGCATCTGGGGCTTATAGATTGCTTCTAGAGAGTGTGCTAAAAAGGCCTACGATTGGGTCGCAGCCCGTAGCTGGTAGGCCTCAGGCGCACTGAAAACGTAGAAATATAACGACTCATCGAGGCGATGGTAGGACAGACATGGAACAGCATTCCGAAGGATTAAGGGTCATGGTCATCGACGATTCGAAAACGATTCGTCGCACCGCTGAGACCCTGCTGAAAAAGGTGGGTTGTGAAGTGATCACCGCCGTCGATGGTTTCGATGCGTTGGCCAAGATCGCTGATACACACCCCAATATCATTTTTGTCGACATCATGATGCCGCGGTTAGATGGCTATCAGACCTGCGCCCTGATCAAAAATAACAGTGCTTTCAAGTCCACCCCGGTAATCATGTTGTCCTCTAAGGACGGTCTGTTCGATAAGGCCAAGGGCCGTATCGTGGGTTCCGATCAGTACCTCACCAAGCCTTTTAGTAAGGAAGAGTTACTCGGTGCCATCAAGGCTCACGTCCCAGATTTCACCCCGGTGGAACAAGCATCTTGACGTTTGGCCGCTAAGGCGGTGACGCAAACTTCCATAGGGATACACCATGGCTCGCATTCTGATTGTTGATGACTCCCCCACCGAGATGTACAAACTGACCGCCATGCTGGAAAAGCACGGCCATCAGGTACTCAAGGCGGAAAACGGCGCTGATGGCGTGGCACTTGCCCGTCAGGAAAAGCCCGACGCTGTATTGATGGATATCGTGATGCCGGGCCTCAATGGCTTCCAGGCCACCCGTCAGCTGACTAAAGATGCTGATACCAATCACATTCCGGTCATTATCGTCACCACCAAAGACCAGGAAACCGATAAGGTCTGGGGCAAGCGCCAAGGCGCGCGTGACTACCTGACCAAACCGGTAGACGAAGATACGCTGCTGAAAACCTTGAATGCCGTGCTGGCCGGTTAAGCCGCCAACACGCACATAAAAACTAGAAGGTTCGGCCCCATGTCGGATGTACAGACTCCCTTTCAGCTTCTCCTCGAGATCGACCAGCGTTGTCGATTGCTGGCTGCCGGCTTGCCGTCGCAGCGTGCCGTGGTGCAGACCTGGAGCGGAATCGGTTTTCGTATGGGCGACCGTCTTTTCGTAGCACCGATGGGCGAAATCGGCGAAGTGCTGCACGAACCCCGCTTCACCTTGCTGCCTGGCGTTAAAAGCTGGGTTAAAGGTGTGGCTAACGTACGTGGACGCTTGCTGCCGGTTATGGATATGTGTGGCTACTTTGGTACCGAGCTCTCGCCGCTGCGCAAGCAACGTCGGGTGCTGGTGGTAGACCACCAAGAAGTTTTCGCTGGCCTGACCGTCGACGAAGTGTTTGGTATGCAGCACTTCCCGGTGGACAGCTTTTCCGAGCAGTTGCCAGCGCTCGAAGCGGCTATTGAGCCCTTCATACATGGGGTTTTTCAACGCGAACAGCCTTGGCTTGTGTTCAGTCCTCACGCGCTGGCACAGCACCCGGGCTTTCTCGACGTTGCGTTTTGATTGATTTAGGTTGGGTCGGCATTTGCCGGCCCTTTGGCGTTACATGGGAAATCGTAGTGCGGTGGGTCCAGGCGGGGGCCAAAAAATGAAAAAACTGAACGCAGGCAATCTATTGGCTGGAG
This sequence comes from Pseudomonas sp., assembly GCF_037994325.1. Lineage (GTDB taxonomy): Bacteria > Pseudomonadota > Gammaproteobacteria > Pseudomonadales > Pseudomonadaceae > Aquipseudomonas. The sequence continues at coordinate 8,126 of NZ_JBBNAH010000287.1, read as the reverse complement.
TGCGTAGTAGCTCGTTGATCGCGGGGCTGTTTATTGTCCTGATCGTGTCGATCGTGCTGCTGTTCGCCAACTTCGCCTACATCAACACCCAGTCGAACTACGACAAGGAATACATCAGCCACTCCGGTGAGCTGCGTGTGCTCTCCCAGCGTATTGCGAAGAACGCCACGGAAGCGGCGGCCGGTAAGACAGAGGCGTTTGCCCTGTTGAAAGACGCCCGCAACGACTTCGAAAAGCGCTGGAGCTTCCTGGTTAGTGGCGACAACACCACCGGCCTGCCACCAGCGCCTGCCATTGTTAAGGCAGAAATGGATGCGGTGCAGCAAGACTGGGACAGCCTGCGTAAAAACAGTGACGCCATTCTCGCCAGTGAACAAACCGTACTGTCCCTGCACCAGGTAGCCGCCACATTGGCCGAAACCATTCCGCAGCTGCAGGTCGAGTACGAAGAAGTGGTCGACATCCTGCTGGAAAGCGGCGCGACCGCTGCCCAGGTATCGGTTGCTCAGCGCCAGTCGCTGTTGGCCGAACGTATCCTTGGTTCGGTGAACAAGGTACTGGCCGGTGACGAAGACTCGGTACAAGCCGCCGACATGTTCGGTCGTGACGCCAGCCTGTTCGGTCGCGTACTCAAGGCGATGATCGAAGGCAACGCCGCCATGAAGATCACCAAGGTCAGCGACCAGGAAGCCTTGGAGCGCTTGTCCGAGATTTCCGAGCTGTTCGAGTTCGTATCCGGTTCGGTGGACGAGATTCTCGAAACCTCGCCAGAGCTGTTCCAGGTTCGTGAGTCGGCCAGCAGCATCTTTACCGTTTCGCAAACCCTGTTGGACAAAGCCTCCAAGCTGGCTGAAGGGTTTGAAAACCTGGTGAGTGCTCGTTCGATGAACACCCTGGCCGGTTATGTGCTGGGCTTGCTGGCAATTGCCTCGATCGTTCTGATCGGTCTGGTAATGGTTCAGAGCACCCGCAGCCGACTGGCTGAAACCGCTGAGAAAAACGAACGTAACCAAGCGGCGATTCTGCGACTGCTCGATGAAATTGCCGACCTCGCGGACGGTGACCTGACAGTAGCCGCGACCGTAACCGAAGACTTCACCGGCGCCATCGCGGACTCGATCAACTACTCGATCGACCAGCTGCGCGACCTGGTAGCCACGATTAACTTGACCGCTGTACAGGTGGCCGCCGCCGCCCAGGAAACACAGGCAACGGCCATGCATCTGGCAGAAGCATCCGAGCACCAAGCGCAAGAAATTGCCGGTGCATCGGCGGCGATCAACGAAATGGCCGTGTCCATTGACCAAGTATCGGCGAACGCCTCGGAATCCTCCGCGGTAGCAGAACGTTCCGTAGCCATCGCCAACAAGGGTAACGAGGTGGTGCACAACACCATCACCGGCATGGATAACATCCGTGAGCAGATCCAGGACACCTCCAAGCGTATTAAACGCCTCGGTGAATCGTCCCAGGAGATCGGTGACATCGTTAGCCTGATTAACGACATTGCTGACCAAACCAACATCCTCGCACTGAACGCCGCGATCCAGGCATCCATGGCCGGTGACGCCGGTCGAGGCTTCGCCGTGGTAGCGGACGAGGTACAACGCCTCGCAGAACGTTCCTCCGCTGCAACCAAGCAGATTGAGGCACTGGTTAAAACGATTCAGACCGACACCAACGAAGCGGTTATCTCCATGGAGCAAACCACTTCCGAAGTAGTGCGCGGTGCACGCCTGGCACAAGACGCCGGTGTGGCACTGGAAGAGATTGAAAAGGTATCCAAGACCCTCGCGGCCTTGATCCAGAACATCTCCAACGCAGCCCGTCAGCAAGCGTCCTCCGCTGGCCATATCTCCAACACCATGAACGTGATCCAGGAGATCACCTCGCAGACGTCCTCGGGTACCACCGCGACCGCCAAGAGCATTGGTAACTTGGCCAAAATGGCCAGTGAGATGCGTCGTTCGGTTTCTGGTTTTACCTTGCCAGAAGCAGCGGACCAGGCCTGATCGAGGGGAGCGCGATGACCTGAAAGGGTCATCGCCATTGGGCCATGAGCGAGGGAGACGGCATGCAACCGAGCGGGGCGCCGAGTGGGGCTTGGACCCTAAAGCCTCTGGTCGACATGACGCCGGCAGAATTCCACGACTGGCAAGCGCTGCTGGAAGAGCGCACCGGCGTGGTGATCAACGAACAGCGCCAGGCTTTTTTACAGACCAACCTCAGCGCACGCATGCGTGAGCTGCAGGTGGCGGACTATGCCAGCTACTACCGGCAAGTCACCGATGGTCCGCGTGGTGCCGTGGAATGGTCGACCCTGCTGGACCGCCTGACGGTTCAAGAAACCCGTTTTTTCCGCCATCGCCCTTCGTTTGAAGTGCTTGAGCAATACCTGGCGTTGCGCCTGGCGCGCGCCACCCCTGGCGAACAGCCGTGGGCCTTGTGGAGTGTGGGCTGCTCCAGTGGTGAAGAACCGTACTCCATGGCCATTAGCGCTGCGGAAGTGCTGCGTGATAGCGAGCTGCCCGACCATTTTGGTGTGACGGGCACCGATATCAGCATGAATGCGTTGAGCAAAGCGCGTGAGGCCGAATACGCCGCACGCAAGTTTGAGCAGATGGATATAGACCTGTGCGAGCGCTACTTCAGCGCGCAGGACGATGGACGTTTAAAAGTAATACCGAGCCTTGCCGCACGCGTTTGTGTGGCCAGGCTCAACGTGCTGGAGTTGGCCAAAGCGCCAATGGCCGGCATGGATGTCATTTTCTGTCAGAACTTGCTGATCTATTTTCGTCGCTGGCGCCGCCGCGAAATCCTTAACCGCCTGGCTGAACGCTTAGCGCCAGGTGGGTTGTTGGTAGTCGGTGTTGGTGAAGTGGTCGGTTGGCAGCACCCGGACTTGGAGCCGGTGGCCGACGAGCGAGTGCTGGCTTTTACCCGAAAGGGGTAACGTGCGGTTTATGAGTGGAGTTGCTATGGGTGATCGGCACGATTATGTCGCCCTGGAGTGGGTTAAAGGCGAGATCGCAGAAACCCTGAAACAGGCACGGCAAGCCCTTGAGGCGTTCGTTGAGAACCCCGAGGACTCGACGCGCATGCGTTTCTGCCTGACCTATGCGCACCAGGTACATGGCACTCTGCAAATGGTGGAGTTCTACGGCGCAGCCCTGCTCGCCGAAGAAATGGAGCACCTGGCCCAGGCCTTGATGGAAAACCGCGTCAGCAACCAGAACGAAGCCCTGGAAGTGCTGATGCAGGCCATTCTGCAGCTGCCGGTGTACCTCGACCGCATTCAAACCGCGCGCCGCGACCTGCCGATGGTGGTGTTGCCGCTATTGAACGACCTGCGTTCGGCCCGTGGCGAAAAACTGCTGTCGGAAACCAGCCTGTTCTCCCCGGACATGACCGTGCGCCAGCCGGCGCTGTCGGCTGATTCCCTGGCGCAACTGCGCACTGCTGAACTGCCGGTGCTGCTGCGCAAGCTGCGGCAGATGCTGCAGATGGCCCTGATCGGCGTTATCCGCAATCAAGACCTGGGCACCAACTTGGGCTACATGGCCCGGGTGTTTGCGCGCCTGGAAGTGCTGTGCAAAGACGCCCCGCTGGGCCCGCTGTGGCAGATCGCCTCGGGCATCGTTGAAGGCCTGTCTAACGGCAGCGTGCTGAATGGCGCTTCCGTGCGTACCTTGCTGCGTCAGGTCGATAAAGAGCTCAAGCGCTTGCTGGAACAAGGTGCCGATGGCATCAACCAGGCCGCGCCGGATGAGCTGACCAAGAACTTGCTGTTCTACGTCGCCAAATCCACCACCCAATCGCCGCGTATCCGTCACCTCAAGGAACAATACCGCCTCGACGAAGCGCTGCCCGACGACGATATCGTCGACGAAGAGCGCGCCCGTTTGGCTGGCCCCGACCGTGACGCCATGCGTTCAGTGGTGGCTGCCCTGTGCGAAGAGTTGGTGCGGGTTAAAGACAGCCTTGATCTGTTTGTACGCAGCGACCGCAGCAAAGTCGCCGAGCTCGACAGCCAACTGGCGCCGCTCAAGCAAATCGCCGACACCTTGGCAGTATTGGGCTTTGGCCAGCCGCGCAAAGTGATCCTCGACCAGATCGATGTGGTCCATGGCCTGTCCCTTGGCCAGCGTGAGCCAAGCGATGCGGTGTTGATGGATGTTGCCGGCGCTCTGCTGTATGTCGAAGCGACCCTGGCCGGTATGGTTGGCCCCGCCGAAGACGGTCGCCGTGAAGAAAGCCATCTGCCGACCACCGACGTTGGGCAGATTCACCAGTTGGTGATTAAGGAAGCGCGCAACGGCCTGGAACAGGCCAAAGACGCGATCATCGAATTTATTGCCTCGCAGTGGAACCACGAGCACCTGGCCCGCGTGCCAGAGTTGCTGACTCAAGCCCGTGGCGGCTTGGCGATGATTCCGCTGGAGCGCGCTGCGGCGCTGCTGCAAGCCTGCAACCGCTATATCCAGGAACAACTGCTGGCGCGCAAAGCCGTGCCGAACTGGCAGAGCCTGGACACCCTGGCCGACGCCATCACCAGCGTTGAGTACTACCTCGAACGGTTGAGCGAAGACCACGCCGCCCAAGGCGACTTGATTCTCGACGTCGCCGAAGAAAGCCTGGAAACCCTGGGTTACCCGCTTAAAGAAAAACCGTCGATTCTCGACCGTGTCGAGGAGCCGGAAGCCTTCGCACCACTCGCCGACCCGATGCACGACATCGAAGTGTTGGCCGATGAGCCGGCTGAACCTGAGCTTGAGCTGGCCGTTGAACCTGAAGCAGTTGAAGAAGGTGCGCTCGGAGAAAGTGCATTTGAAGCCGAGCCGTCGTCGTTTGAATCCGATTTCGCGGTGATTGAAGAAAGCTTCAACCTTGAAGATTTGCCGGTGGTCGACAGCGAGAGCCCAGTTGTTAGCGGTGACGCTGGTGGCATTGAGTTTTCGTTGGAAGATTTGCCCCTCGTCGACTCCTCCGCAGGGGGGCGCACAGCGCACCCTACGGATGAGGCTGAGCTGAGCCTGGAAGACAGCTGGAACCTGGAAGAATTGCCCGCAGCGCCTGGCGAGGTGGTTGAACTCAGCGCCTTTGACGCGCCTTCGGAACTGGTCGAGTTGCCAAGCCTGGAGTTGAGCGACGAACCCGTGGAATGGAGCGCCGATACTGCGCTCGATCTGGATGAGCTGAGCTTCACCGAAGGCAACGACAACCCCGCCGACTGGAACGCAGCCGAACTGGCCGAGTTGGAGTTGCCGGAAGTTGAACTGCCGGGCGCCGAGCCCGAAGTGGCAGCGCCCGCCCCAGCGCTGGAAAAACCGTTGTCGATGGCCGATGTGATGGCCGCGCCGGTGCAAGCGATCAACCCGCCTGCCCAGGACGTACCGCCAAGCCTGTTGCCGCCACCGGAAGGTGAAGAGCCGATCGACGAAGACCTGCTGGAAGTCTTTATCGAAGAAGTTGGTGAGGTGCTGGAAACCATCGCCGAGTACTTGCCGCAATGGCGTGCAGACACCGAGAACAAAACCGCGCTTACCGAAGTGCGGCGTGCTTTCCACACCCTTAAGGGCAGTGGCCGCATGGTACGCGCACTGGTGATCGGCGAGCTGGGTTGGTCCATCGAAAACCTGCTCAACCGCGTGTTGGATCGCAGCATTCAGCCTGACGACGACGTGCAGGAAGTGATCGCCGACGTGGTGGCGATCATGCCGTCGCTGGTCGACGAATTTGCCGCCAAGGCCCAACGCCAGCGTGACGACGTAGATGCCCTGGCCGCCACCGCCCATGCCTTGGCACGAGGTCAGCGCCGCCCAAAACCTGAAGCCCCGGTGCCCGTGCAGGCAGCCGACGCCGTGGGCGATAGCGTTACTGTTGCGGGGGCTGCTGTCGCGAGCGCCGAAATTGAAGCGCTCGATCCACAGCTGATTGAGATTTTCCGCAACGAAGCGGAAACGCACCTGGACACCATCGTCGGCTTCCTCGCCGATTGCGCCCAGGAACTGCCGCAGGAAATCACCGACAACCTGCAACGTGCCTTGCACACCCTCAAGGGCAGCGCCCATATGGCCGGCATTTTGCCGATTGCCGAAATCGCTACCCCGCTGGAAAAGCTGGCGAAAGAATTCAAGACCAACCTGATTCCATTTGATCTGGCCGAGGCCGAGCTGCTGCACACCGCTGAGCAGCTGTTCCGTCAGGGCCTGGAGCAGTTGGAAAGCAATCCGTTGGCGCCGATTGAAGGCGCCGCCGAGTTCCTGGAGCGGGTTAATAAACTGCACCACGAGCGTCTGGAAAGTGCCCAGTCGGCACGCCATGACCCGGAAGGCACGGACAAGCGCGATCCGCAGCTGATCGGCATCTTTCTCTCCGAAGGCATGGATATCCTCCTGGACGCGGAAGACCTGCTGCGCAAATGGCGTGAGCACCCAACCGAGCGTCAAGAACTCAGTGCCCTGTTGGATGAACTGACCACCCTCGGCCGTGGCGCCGAAATGGCCGAGCTGCCGCAAATCGATGAACTGTGCGAGGCCCTGTTGGACCTCTACGGCGCCGTCGAAGAAGGCAGCCTGGCTGTTAGCGAACGGTTCTTTAGCGAAGCCGAAGCTGCCCACGAAGCACTGATCAGCATGATGGATCAGGTGGCTGCTGGCCTGCAGGTAACCGCTGAGCCACAGCGCGTAGAAGCCTTGCGCGTACTGCTTAGCGAAGCCCTCGACCCGCAAACCCTGGCCCTGCTGACCCCCGATGGCGAAGCTGGGCTGAACATCGTTGAGTTGGACGCCGCCACTTCCGAACTGGAAATGGCCGAGTGGAACAATGAGGCGGCTAGCGATGAGCCTGAGCAGGAATACGACCTGTCGGCCTTCGATGCGTTGCCAAATGTTGAAGAGCTGCCCGTCGAAGACGTACCACCTGTGGTGGAAGAGCTGGCGGCAGTTGCCGAACCAGCCCCAGTTGAGCCGCTGGCGGTAGACGATGTGCCGGCCGTGCAAGAGCTGCTGCCAGCGGTGGACGAGTTAGCCGCCATTGAGCCTGCGCCGACACCGGTTGCCGCTGCACCCGTGGACCCGCTCGATGAAGAGATGGTGGAAATCTTCCTCGAAGAGGCGGTGGATATCCTCGAAAGCTCCGGCCAAGCGCTGGACCGTTGGTTGGGCGACCCGGATAACAACCTAGCGTTGTCCTCCCTGCTGCGTGATTTGCACACCCTTAAAGGGGGCGCGCGCATGGCTGCCATTCGCCCAATTGGCGATTTGGCCCACGAGCTGGAAACCCTTTACGAAGGCCTGGTCGATCGTCGCTACAGCTACTCGCCCGTGCTCGCCGGTCTGCTGCAACGCAGCCACGACAAGCTGGCGATCTTGCTGGAGCAATTGCAGGCGCAGCAGCCCCTGCTGGATCCGGCGAAGCTGATTCAAGACATCAAGGACTTCCGCCAAGGCGGCGGTAAAAGCCTTTCCGCCGCAGCCGTGGTGTTGCCACCGGAAGATGAGCTGACCCTGGAAGAAGTGAGCTTCGACGAGCTGCCGGCGCAGACGCTGGCGGTTGAGGAACTCGACCTTGCTGATCTTGAGCCGCTAGAAGAAGCGCCAAGCGTTGAGACCGAACTGCCGGTTGAAGACGTCGATCTGCCTGCCGCCGAAGATGCGCTTGAAGAGCTGCCTTTGGTTGAGCCGCTGCTCGACGAGCTGGAACCCGAAGTAATCAGCTTCGAGGAAGTGGCGGCTGGCCCCGAGTTTGTTGTTGAGTCGCCGGAAATCTTGATTGAAGAAGACCAGGCGCTGGACGGTGAATTTCTGCCGGAAGCTGAGTTGCTCGCCCCCGAGGTAAACGAGCCGGTTGGCGAAGAAGTCGAGCCCGCTGTATTCGAGCCTGAGCCCGTTGTTGAACCTGTGGTGCAGCAACAGCCGCCGGTTTATGAAGCGCCAGCACCGACCGCTTTCGACGACGATCGCGATCCGGAACTGGTGGAAATCTTCCTTGAAGAAGGTTTCGACATTATCGACAGCTCCAGCGCCGCCCTGCAGCGTTGGAAAGATGACCTCGATAACAGCCTGGAGCTGGAGTCGTTGCAGCGCGACCTGCACACCCTCAAGGGTGGTGCGCGCATGGCCGGC
>NZ_JBBNAH010000286.1:0-2710 GCF_037994325.1 Pseudomonas sp. | reverse complement strand
CGACGTTGCTCACTTTCACTGAGCGTGACTGGCTAACCAAGTTGCCACGGTCGTCGTACATAAAGCCGATCAGGCCGGATGAGTCCAACAAAGCGGTGAGATGGCCAATGCCTTTGTTGCCCTCGGCGGTCATGTCGTTGGCGTAGGTGACGTCCAGCGCTGGTTTGGCTGGATAACGGCGTGCGGTCAGGCGATTGAGGGCGTCGTAGGTGTAAGTCGTAACCACACCGCGGGCGTCGGTTTTCTGCGTGACGTTGCCGGCCGCATCGTGGGTAAAGGTGCTGGTGCCGGTGTCTGGGCTGATCTGTTGAGTCAGGTTGCCGAGGCCGTCGTACTGGTACCGCGTGGTGACGCCGCGTGGGTCTTGGACTTTGGTCAGGTTGTCTTGGGCGTCGTATTCGTAGCCGGTAATGCCGTTCAACGGGTCGGTGTTTTGCACCAGTCGGTTGAGGGCGTCGTAGGCCTGGTTGTTGGCGTTGTTATTAGGTTTGATGTTGGTCGTTGGGTTGTCGTTTAAGTCGTATTGCTGGCGATTGTTCTGACCGGCAGCGCCGACGGAGCGAAGTAAACGACCGAGTTCGTCGTAGACCCATTGGTGTTGTTGGGTGAGGCTATTGCTGGCGTCTTTTAGGCGCTGGGCGGTGCGGTTGCCCATAGCGTCTAGGTCGTATTCCACCTTGTCGCCGAGGTTGTTAGTGACAGCGACCAAACGGCGGGCATCGTCCCAGGTGTAGGTCAGGGAGCTGCCGTCGCCTTGGGTCAGTTGCGTGATATCGCCGACGGCGTTGTAGGCGTAGGTGGTGGTAAAGCCGCCACGGGTGACGCCGCTCAGCCAACCTTGCGGTGTGTAGGTCAGGGTGCTGACCACCCCATTGGGGTCGGTGAGGGTTTGTGGGTTACCGAGTACGTCGAAGTTGGCCAAGGTGGTGACTTGGCCTAAGGCGTTGGTGACGGTGGTCAGGTGGCCTTGGGCGTCGTAGGCGTAGGTGGTGATATCGGCCACGTCAGTGCGCGGGCCGTTAACGGTTTCCACCAGACCGAGGGCGTTGTAGGTGTAGGCAACGCTGCGTTCAACGGCCTGAAGAGGGCTGCCAAACAGGGTACTGCTCAGGGCGAGCGACAGCAGGCTGGCGCGGTAAAAGCGGTTGTTCATAGAGTCCGTTCCTTGGCTTAAAGGGCAGTCTGCGTGCGGCTGGTTTGGCGACCTTGGCTGTCGTAGGTGTAGGTGGTGACTTGGCCGCCTTCGGTGACGGTTAACGGCAGGTTAAAGGTGGCGTGCCAGGTGGTTGTGGTGGTGCGGGCTTGGGGTGTTCCGCTCGCTTGGGTGCGGGTGGTTTCCAGGCCTCGGTCGTTGTAGGTGTACGTGGTGATGAAGCCTTTGGCGTCGGTTTGGGTAAGAACTTGGCCGCGGTCGTTATAGGTGAAGGTGGAGTTGCTGGCGGGGCAGTTGGCGGAGGGTTCGCCTTCGATGGCGCTTACTCGCTTGGTTCCGGCGGTGTCGACGAAGCGGTAAAGGGTGCTTTTGCCAAACTCGTTGGTCACCTTCCGAGTTCCGTCCGCGTTGTAAACGACTTGGGTCAACTCGGCACCGTCAGCATGACGACTCGAGGTTGCCCTACCCTGATCGTCATATGTCCAAGTGGCGTAACGTACTCCTCGCTCATCGGTTATTCCAGTTAGCAAGGAACTGTTACGTGTGTCCTCGTAGTGAAACTTACGCTGCTGGGTAATACCGCTTTGAGTGCGCGACATCTGCGACAAACGATTATTAGTGTTGTAGGTGTATTGAATGCTCATACCGGGAGCGATAAATGTCAGTGGTTGGTGCTGTGCGTCTTCCGTAAAGCTCAGGCTACCGCCGAGCCCATCTGTAACAACCGTCACGTCGCCGTTAAAAGAAAATTGTAACTGCTGACCTGATTTGAATATTTTTCGAGTAAGACGACCGTGCATATCATAATAAAATGTTTCGTTGTTAGACCCTACATAACGCCAGGCATCACCGTACCTAGATAATGTCCCTAAGTCAGAGACGTCAGACGTTATATTGGTACCATTTACCGTAAAGATGGCCTCCGCCCCATCAGCGCTCACTCGCAGCACTTCGGTATCCGTAATTTCTAGTCGCGTCGAGTAATTATGCACCCATAGGCCGTCAATGCTGTTGTAAACTCGAGAAAATAATAAGATGGAGCCGGAATTTTCATAATCAATCTCCAGTTCAAATTTATTCCCGGTTAGTACATCAATGGGGTTTCCAACACACGATAGTTTACTAGGGGTGCCTGTTTGTTTTTTGATATTCACGCAGGTCCCTGTAGCAATGTTTTCCTTCATCCCGGCTGGGCATGAATCGCCTACCCGGAACGCCCATCCTTGATAGCTGTCGGCCATAACAATGACGCCGCGGTTATCGGTGACGTCCATTTTGCAACGATATGCCCACGGCTGCAAATATTCGGCACGTAGGTGTGTGTAGTTTTTGTTGCCGTTCCAATCATTAATAAAGTCGGCAACATGACTGCAGGCACTATCTGGATTTAGAAATACACCGTCGCCTGGGTCGCCGCGCCAGTAAAAGTCTTGGGCTGCCGCTTCATTGTTAATGCTCAAGAGGCCTATTAATACGCCGATAAATTTCCAGCTTGCTAGAAAATAAATTTTTTCGCGAGATTTTAAAGTTGAGTTTTTGTAGTTCGTACATTTGGTT
>NZ_JBBNAH010000285.1:0-8115 GCF_037994325.1 Pseudomonas sp. | reverse complement strand
AGGTAAGACGATGGAGCGGCAATCGCGCATGCCTTGCGATTCTGGATTCCCGCCGGCGCGGGAATGACGGGGTTCTATAACGCACACCGTCGTCCCCGCGAAGGCGGGGATCCAGTATGTCGAATAGGACAGTGATCTGCTGCGCGCCGCCCCCGCTCGCCTGGAGACTCTGGGGCCCGATCGTCGAACCGCCGCCTGCGCGGGACGACGGGGGCCGGGTTATGCCAACAACGCCAACAACCCACTCAGCGGCAACAGGCCACTGAGCGGCAGCACCCAGTGGCTGCGCCAGGCCATCACTAAGCCCAGGGTCAAGCCAGCGAGCATCAGTTGCAGCAGGCCGGTGATGATGCCCAGTTCCACGGTCAGCGCGACCATATTCAAGGTAAAGGCCAAGCTCAGCAGCAGCACCGCAATCAGGCGCAAACCACGGGTTCGCGCTAGCGAAGGCGCGCCGCTGAGCAGCACTTTGTGGTGCCGGGACATGGCCAGGCACAGGGCTGTCATGCCCAGGTAGTTAAGGCCGAACGCCAGTAGCAACATCAGACGCTCTCCTCTACCAGTTCTTCCCGACGGGCACGTTTGCTCCGCGCCGGCGCTTGCTCTTTGGCCTTGGCCGGCCACCAGGCCAGTTTGGCGCAGAGCAGACCGACGGCGAAAATAGTCAGGTCGACGCCCGCCAGGCGCCAGTCGCCGCGGGCAATCGCCGCGCTTAGCGCGCCGGCAGGCCCGGTGAGCACGTCCAGCGCGGGCAGGCCCAGGGCCAATACCGCGCCGACGGCATACAGATCACGCCCCACCTTGCCGCTGTTGCGCCGCGCAATCGCCCACAGCGCCACGGCCACCCACACGCCAATAAACACATAGGCTTCCCAATGCGAGCGCAGGTTAACGGTCGACGGAATCAGCCGGTTGCCGTACAGCAGCCCCAGGCTGGCAATCGGCAAGCCGCCGAGCACCGCGCCGTTCATGGCGCGGACAAAGCCGATGCCCCAACCACCTTTGGCTTCACGCTTGCGCAGCCACACTTGCAGGCCACCGGCGACCATGGCGCAGCCCATCAGCCCCAGGCCCAGGTACAGCCAGCGGACAATGGCACCGCCGAACTGAGCCATATGCACGTTGGTGAGCCAGGCATAGGCGGTGTAGCCCGGTTTGTACGGCTTTTGTTCATGCAAAAAGGCGCCGGTAGTGGCGTCGTAGGACATGATCCACTGGAAGTCGACCACCCGTGAGCGGTCGTAACGACGAATATCCACCACAGCGCCTTTGTCGCCTGGGTGATGCACGCTGATCCAGCCGGTTTCGCCGCCGCCCCAACGGGTTTTGGCGTCTGCAATCAAGCGGTCGATGGACACCGCGTGGTCGGTTCGGCGTTTAAGCTCTTCCCGACCAAACTGGCCCTGCACTTCGGAGAACATCTTTTCGATGTCGCCCTTGTAGCCGACCTTGAGCCCCGCCGGCATATAGAAGCTGACGAAAATCGCCAGGCCGGTGTAGGCAATCAGCAGGTGGAACGGCAGACCGACTACGCCAAACAGGTTGTGCGCATCCAGCCAGGCCCGCTGGCCATTAGCGTCGGGGCGCAGGGTAAAGAAGTCTTTAAAGATGCGCCTGTGAATGATGATGCCGCTGACCAGCGCCACCAGCATAAACATGCCGGCAATGGCGACGATGTACATGCCGAGCATGCCGCCAAACAGGTTGTAGTGCAGGGTGAACCAAAAGGTGCCGCCCAGGGTTTCCGGCAGTGCCTCGCCGGTTTGCGGGTCGAGGGCAAAGCTGACGAAGGGCTCCAGCTCGTTTTGCGGCTCGTAACCGGCATGCCAGTAGGGTTGGCGATCGTCAGGTGGGCGCATCCAGATCGCGTGCGGCGGTTTCGGCGCTTTGGCCAGCAGCCAGGCGCTGACTTGGTCGGCACTTAGCTTGGTTTCGCCGACCTCGTGCAGGCCGGGGCGCATCCACACTTCCAGCTCTTTGTCGAAGCAGGCGATGCTGCCGCCAAACAGGATCACAAACAGCAACCAGGACGGCAGCAAGCCACCCCAGGTGTGCAGCCCAGCCATGGCTTGGCGCAGGCTTTTGCTTTTTTTTGTGTTATCCACCGTGCTCATCGCCGTGCTCCAAAATCACCGGCCACATAGGCGGCCACACCCAACACCAGGCTGAGCCCCACCAATACCAACCACGCCCGCGTCGCCGAGCGCGCGGCAAAGGCGTAGATAATGGCCGCCACGTAGACGAAAAAGCTCGCCAGGCTGGCAAACACCACGCGGTCGCTGCGCACCAACGGCAAGTACACCGTCAGAAACATGGTGCTGGTGTAGGCCAGGCCATAGCCGGCAAAAATGGCCGCGATAATGCGCGACGCCGTGGCCAGGCCCGGCGAGGAACGCCAGGGCTTGGCAGCGGTTTTGGTAGAGATAGCGTTACTCACGGGACTCCTTTATTGCCCAGCGTTACCAGTCATAGGTAGCGCTCGCCGTTACCGTGCGCCCGTAGCCGTAGTAGCAGGCCTGTTCGGTGCACGAGCTGTAGTATTCCTTGTCAGCCAGGTTGCTGGCGTTTACCGCCAGTTTCAGGCCGTCGATTTGGTAATGCACACTGGCGTCAAACAACGTGTAGCCGCCAGTTTCCACGGTGATGATGCGCGGGCCGTACAAGCCAAACAGGGCGTTGCGGCCGGTGTACGAACTCTCGCCGGTGTACCGTGCGCCAAAGCCTACGCCCAGGCCGGCCAGCACACCGCTGGGCTGGGTGTAGTCCAACCAGGCACCGGCCGAGTCTCGCGGTACGTATTGCAGGCGAGCGTCCTGTTCCCAGGGATTCACGCTTTTCTGGATGCGCGCGTCGGTGCGGCTGTAGTTGGCGGTCAGGTCCAGGCCTTCAGCCAGGCTGGCCAGCGCTTCAATCTCAAACCCTTTACTGCGCACTTCACCGATCTGGCGAATGTCGGTGGGGTTGTTGGGGTTGGTGCTGACCACGTTCTGTTTGGTGATATCGAAGTACGCCAGGGTGATAAAGCTGCGCCCGCCGTCTGGCTGGTACTTGATGCCGGCTTCGTATTGCTTGCCGGTTTCTGGCTCGAACGGCTTGCCGGTTACCGGGTCGCTGGAGCTGGTGGGGTTAAATGACTCGCTGTAGCTGACGTAGGGCGCCAGGCCGTTATCGGCGACATAGACCAGGCCGACACGGCCGGTAAACGCTTCGTCATCACGGGCACTGCTGCTGCCGTTGAGGTTGTTATCGCTGTCACTTTTGGCGATGTCGTAACGCCCGCCGAGCAGCAGATTCCAGTGTTCGTCGAACTTGATCTGGTCTTGGGCGTAGAAGCCGGTTTGCCGCCGCATGATGTCGTTGTCAGCATCTTTGGCGGGCAGCGGCACGTTGAGGCCGTACTGCGGGTTGTACAGGTCCAGGGTTGGGCCGGTGCCCAGGCGGCTGATTTCGTGGTTGTCCAGGCGGCGCCAGTCGTTGCCCAGCAGCAGGTCGTGGCTGAGTGGGCCGGTGGTGAAGTTGGCTTCGGCTTGGTTATCCAGCGACCAGGCGTTGAACTGTTCGTCTTTGACGTTGGAGGTGCGCGTCAGGGTGCGGCCGTCGAAGCGCACGCCGTTGTTGTTCAGGTAGCGGTAGTCGTAATTCATGTTTTCGTAGCGCAGGTTCTGGCGCAGCGACCACACGTCATTGAGGCGATGGGACAGCTCGTAGCCGAGCGAGGCATGGGTGCGTTCGAACTTGTTGAAGTTCGGGTCACCTTCGTAGAAATCACGGTCACGGTTGCCGCGCAGGCGGAAGGCTTGTACCAGCTCGGGGGCGAAAGCGCGGCTGAAGGCGAAGTCGCCGTCGTCTTTCTGATAGGTGGCCAGCACGGTCAACTCAGTGTCGTCGTTTGGCCGCCAGGTCAGGGTCGGGGCAAAGGCTTGGCGGCGGTTGTCGGTTTTGTCGACCTGGCCGTTCATGTCATTGCCAAGCATGGTCACGCGATAGGCCAAGGTGCCTTGGTCGTCCAGCGGGCCGCCGAAGTCTGCGGCTAGTTCACCAAGGTCATGGCTGCCGGCGCGCACGCTGACTTCATGCAAGGGGGTATCCGGCGCCCGTTTGCTCACCAGATTGATCACCCCGCCCGGCTCGCTTTGGCCGTACAGCACCGACGCTGGGCCGCGCAGCACTTCAACGCGTTCGAGCAAATAGGTATCGGGGCGCATGATGCCGTAGGTGCTGCGCGCCA
The DNA here is from genome assembly GCF_037994325.1 of Pseudomonas sp. Classification (GTDB taxonomy): domain Bacteria; phylum Pseudomonadota; class Gammaproteobacteria; order Pseudomonadales; family Pseudomonadaceae; genus Aquipseudomonas. The sequence continues at coordinate 3,887 of NZ_JBBNAH010000285.1, read as the reverse complement.
GCGGCAGGCCGTTGACGAAGGTGGAGCTCTTGGAGTCGAAGCCGCGCAGGCTCATCCAGTCGTAACGCGGGTCGTAACCGTAGGGCACGCTGACGTTGGGGGTATAACGCAGGGCTTCTTCCACGGTGGTCACGGCGCGGGCGTCCATCTGCTCGCGGCTGACCACGGAAATGGATTGCGGGGTTTCCAGAATCGAGGCGTCGGTTTTGGTGCCGACCCGGGTGCGTTTGGCAACATAACTGCCCACCGGGCCGACGGCGGAGTCGACCTGGCTGCTGCTGTTGATGTTGATCTCGCCCAATTCCACCTGACCGTCCTTTAATACCGGTGCCTGTTCAATACGAAAACTGCCATCCGCCGACTGCACCGCGCGTAACCCCGAACCTACCAGCAACTGGGCAAACCCCTGCTGCACCGGGTATTCACCCTTGAGGCCGGCACTGCTGCGCCCGGCGGTGAGCTGCGGGTCGAAGCTGAGCAATACGCCGGCACGCTGAGCGAAGGTGTTCAAAGCGCTGTCCAGCGAACCCGCGGGAATCTGGTAGTCCTGGGTCGCCGACGCCGCACTGACCACAGCGGGCAACACCGCCAGCGGCAGGCTGGCGCTAAGCAATGCCACGCGCACGGCGCGGGCCAGGGAATGGGTCGTGCTGAAAACGGCCATGAACAAATCCTTCGGCTAGAAAAAGTGGTTAGCGGAAGGGAGGCCGTGCGAATCCGAAAAACCTGCAGAACTTTTTGCGAATTATTTACATCGGCGAGGAAATTGCAATCAAACCGTGAGCAAATGGGTGGTTACAGTTGTAACAGACGGGTTCGCTGCACTCGGCATTGCCCGTAGGGTGTGCTGTACGCACCACGGCATAACCACGCCAATCGCGGGTGCGCACACCCTACGTCGGCGCCAGCGTCACCCACCAACGGGTGCGATACACCACTTGCACGGGCAACGTCCTGGCCACTGCTTGCAAGGCTCGCTCGCTGTCATCCAAGGGAAATACGCCGGAGATCCGTAGCTCGGCCACCGCTGGGTCACAGCGCAACACACCTTGGCGCTGGCGATTAAGCTCGGCGGTGAAATCGCCCAAGCGCATTTCGCGGGCCACCAGCACGCCGTCGATCCAACTGCTGCGCTCGTTATTGGCCGTTTGCAGCGGCTGCACACCGTCGGCGCTAAAGCGCGCTTGAAAGCCCTGGTTGACCACACTGGCGTTGGCGCCATTGCCGGGGTGCACTTCCACCGCGCCGGCATACACCGCCAGGTCGCACAGCTGGCCCTGCTCACGCACCAGAAAGCGCGTGCCGAGGGCGCGCAAACGGCCTTGCGCGGTGCTGACCCAAAACAGCCGGCGTTGTGCGTCGGCGGCGGTCTCGATAAAGATTTCGCCTTGGTACAGTTGGATCAGCCGCTGCTCGCTGCTGTACTGGATATCCACCGCCGTACTGGCGTTCAAGTGCAGGCGGCCGCCGTCGGGCAAAGTGATTTTGCGCCGCTCACCGACGCCCGTGCGCAGGTCCGCCAGCCAGGGTTGCAGGCCGCTGCCGTGGCTGGCGATTACGCCGGTACCGCCGGCAGCAATCAGCAGCGCCAAGGCTTTCAGCGCACGGCGGCGTTGTGGATCATGGCGCGCACCATCAAGCGTGGCGTGACCGATGCCGGGAGTGATCGCAGCAAAGCGACCGCCCAGGGCATCCAGCCGCTGCCAGGCCAGTTCGTTATCCGGATGCTGCGCACGCCAGTGCTGGCAGGCACTGATTTCCTGCGCCGCACAGGTGCCAGAGGCCAAGCGCACGCGCCAGGCAATGGCTTGCTCAACCACGGCCATATTCAGCGCAGTCATAGGTACAGGGCCTTGTAGCAATGGCTGAAGGCCTGGGTCATATATTGCTGGATGGAGCTGATGGACAAGCCCATGCGCTCGGCAATCTGTGGATACGTCAGGCCATCGAGTTGCGACAGCAGAAACGCCTCACGCACCCGCGGCTTAAGGCCGCCGAGCAGGCGGTCGATTTCGATCAGGGTTTCCAACACCACCGCGCGGGTTTCCGGCGAGGGCACTTCCTGTTCCGGCAAATTGGCCAGCGCATCGAGGTAAGAACGCTCCAGGCTGGCGCGGCGGTAGTGGTCAATCAGCAAGCCACGGGCAATGGTCGCCAGAAAAGCACGCGGCTCGCGCAGCTCTTTGCTTTCGCGCTGCATAAGCACGCGCACAAAGGTGTCCTGCGCCAGGTCGGCGGCGTTGTGCGGGCAGTCAGTGCGTTGCCGCAGCCAGCCGTTTAGCCACCGGTGATGGTCGTGATAAAGCGCAGAAAGAAAGGAGGAAAACGCAGATTGAGCCGGCACAGCACTTACCTGAATGGGCGACAGGTTCTTAAATGCGAATATATGTCATCTAAGATACAGAGTCACGAACCCCATTCAGGGCATCTCATTATTTTTCCTGGAAAGCCCTGCAATCAGATGCGCTGCTCGCTTTCCAGCACTTCATTGGCCGCCGGGCTGAGCTTGCCCAGGCACGATAAACCGCGCCCTTGGTCAATGGCCAAGCCAAAACGAATGCTGGTGATCACTTGTTCAAGCTTCTCCACATCCGCCAACTGATCGCTGCTCAGCATACGCTGCGCCACGCGACCTTTGTCGTTGGACAGGGACAACATCGCGCTGCCATCCGGGCTGCCGATGCTAAAACGCACCAGAAACTCATCCTTAAAGGAGTCGCTGACGTATTTGAAGGGATTAACCATGGCCTCATACCTCGGTTTGTTCAGTTCTCTGGCTATTCCCTTCGCAAGTCGGGGGCCAACTTTGTATCCAATACGACAAGCGGTCGTGAATGAAAGGCTAAGTGTCGTTATCCATCCGACTGGGCAGTTCTGATTTGGGTTCAGCCATCTTTTCACCCGTTATTTCACACAGCCGTTTAAGCGAAAAGTGCACCGCAAACAACCACTTGCCCCGTTAACGGGCAATACAACTCAGGGCCATTAATAGGCCAGCAAAGGCTGTTGCAATAATTGCACAGGGAAAGCTGGAGGTTTTTTGCTGGGCGGCTACGCTGTTTAGCGGTGTCGCAAAACTTCTTGTCCGAAGGCTAGAACTTTGTACGAGCGCGACCGGTCAACAACCAAGACTTGAATAACAAGACTTGCCTAACTGGTGTGCAAACCAGGCTGTTTTTAACTACCTGCCACTGCCAAGTTGTATTCAGCCCTATTTAGCAAACAGGTAATGGACTATGCACAATCCCTTTCAGTTACTGACCGAAGCGTTCCACCCGCAATACCGCGTCAACCTGAGCATCGAGCGGCTCGATGGCAGCATCATGTTGACCTTGTCAGAAGAGCAGACAGTAGTGGCCAAACGGCTGATCAGCCCGGCCCAGCGCAATGACGAAAAACGGCTACGCAACGTGATCCGCTCCCTGCAGCAACGCATTGAGCTGGAACACGCCGCGGTTTAGTTAGCCATCGCTACGCAAAAGCACAGCGCCTAGTCGGTGTCCGCTGCCTCGGCTTCGGTCGGTCGCGAGGACGAAGCGCTTTCGCTTTTGGTCTTGCTTGGCGTCACCGAGGGGAAATTCGACGACGCATAGCGCACCACCAGAATCGCCAGGGCCAACAGCAAGATCGCGCCCGACACATACACCACGCCCATATCCGGACTTTGATGATGTGACACATCAGAGATCAGGAGCCGTGTCAGCGCCGTAATCGCCACGTAAATCAGAAAGCGCACCGGCATATGGTTGGTCTTGAAGTAGATGCCGACCATGGCGCCCAACTCCAGGTAGATAAACAACAGCAGAATGTCGTCCACCGTGATGTGGCCTTTCTCGATCATCTGCAAAAACGCCGTTACCGCCGCCCACGCCGTGATGCCGCCGATG
>NZ_JBBNAH010000284.1:0-1159 GCF_037994325.1 Pseudomonas sp. | reverse complement strand
CTCAAGGTCGGAGATGGAGTTCTCGAACTCGGCCAGCTCGCTTTCCTTGCACGCCACGAACACGTCGATGTACATCGGGTCGATGTAACGGGCCATGACTTCGCTGTCGTCCAGCTCGCGCAGTGCATCGCGCAGGTTGTTCGGCAGGCTCTGCTCGTTCTGCTCGTAGGAGTTGCCTTCTACGGGCGGGCTCGGCTCGATTTTGTTGGTCAAGCCGTGGTGCACGCCGGCCAATACGGCCGAGAGCAGCAAGTACGGGTTGGCGTCGGCGCCAGCAACACGGTGCTCAATACGCACCGCGTCGCGGGTGTCGTTGGGTACGCGCAGGGCCACGGTACGGTTGTCGATGCCCCAGCTCGGCGAGTTCGGCACATAGAACTGCGCGCCGAAACGACGGTAAGAGTTGACGTTCGGGCAAAGGAACGCCATCGACGCCGACATGGTTTCCAGCACACCGCCAATGGCATGGCGCAGCGGCGCATTTTGTTCTGGGTCGTCGCAGGCAAAGATGTTGTTGCCGTCTTTATCCAGAATGGAAATGTGCACGTGCAAACCGTTGCCCGCTTGGTTCGGGTACGGCTTGGCCATGAAGGTGGTGTCCATCTCATGGTCATAGGCGATGTTTTTCACCAGACGCTTGAGCAGCAGGGCGTAGTCGCACGCCTTGATGGGGTCGGCCACATGGTGAAGGTTGACTTCGAATTGCGCTGGAGCACTTTCCTTAACGATGGCGTCAGCAGGAATGCCCTGCTCTTTGGCGCCTTCGAGAATGTCTTGCAGACATTCGGCGTACTCGTCCAGGTCATCGATCAGATACACCTGGGTGGAGATCGGACGCTTGCCTGACAGTGGCGACAGCGGCGGTTGAGGCCGGCCGTTCACGTTGGCTTGGTCGATCAGGTAAAACTCAAGTTCAAACGCAGCGCAAATGGTAAGGCCCAGTTCGTCGAACTTCGCGACCACCTGCCGCAACACTTCCCGCGGGTCAGCGAAAAACGGCTCGCCTTCCAGCTCGTGCATGGTCATTAACAGTTGCGCGGTCGGACGCTTCTGCCAAGGCTCATTACACAGGGTGTTGGGAATGGGGTAGCAGATACGGTCGGCATCGCCGATATCCAAACCCAGACCGGTGCTTTCCACGGTCGAGCCATTGATATCA
>NZ_JBBNAH010000283.1:0-13574 GCF_037994325.1 Pseudomonas sp. | reverse complement strand
TCACTGCTACGACCAGCCGACTGATCTTGCCACCAAAGAAAACCGCCGCCTGCCAGGGCGAGCAGCAGCAGAAAGCAAACCAAGCGCAGCAGGTTTTGCGACAGACGCATCGGCTCTTCAATACGCCCAAGGCCGTGGACATTACTGCCCGACGCGTTGGTGCCGGTGTATTGGTCAAACTCCTGAACGATCAGGGCCTGATCCATACCCAGCAATTTGGCGTAGGCGCGCACGTAGCCACGGGCAAATGTGTGCCCCGGCAACTGATCAAACTGACCGGCTTCCAACTGCCCCAGACGCTGGGACGTCAGATTGAGCTGGCCGGCTATGTCAGCCAGCGACCAGTTTTTGTTCTCGCGGGCCTTACGCAGAGTCTCGCCAGGGTTGCTGCGAGAAACAGCTAGAGCTTCGGGATGCACCGCTTTCATCATTGCTCCGACATGTATTGCTTGTATTCCGGCGTACCGGGATACAGGCGTTTGAGCTGCAGACCGAGGGTTGCCGCTTTATCTCGGTCATCAAAGATCTTGGCCAGGCGTGCGCCCAACAACAGGCTCTCGGCGTTCTGCTCGGCGAGCGCGCTGAAGGCGTCGTAGTACTTGCGCGCGGGGACGTATTCTTTATCGTCGTAAGCCATCTTCGCCAGCTCCAGATGCGGCTGGGCTTGACGGCGATTAAGGCGCAGCGAACGCTGGAAATACTCTTTGGCGCCCGCACGATCATTGAGCTTGAGGGCTACCTGGCCGAGGTTCTGCAACACCCGCGAGCGCTCGGGATACATATTGTCTTTGACTGCTTGCAGGTAGCGATCTCTAGCTTCCTCGTAACGGCCTTGCTCATAAAGAAACGCGCCGTAGTTGTTCAGAAAGCGCGAATCCGGGCGGCTAGAAATGGCTTTGCGAAAGTGCTGGTCTGCCAGTTCGGGCTCCATTTCGGTCTGAAACAGAATGGCTAGCGCACCGTTGGCGTCGGCGTTACTGGGGTCAAGCTCAAGGGCCTTTTTCAATGGCACCTTGGCCTGCTCGGTATTGCCCTGATTGAGATAACCGATACCCAACTGAATGTACGCATCACGCGCTTCGTCACGCCCTTTGTCGGTTTTCATCGGATCGACATGACCCGTGGAGACACAGCCAAACAGTAAGCCAGTGAGCAGAAGCAGCAGCGCAGTGCGCAATGTCATAGGTTTCCTACCTTAGGTTCGGTTTGCAGCGGTATTTGGAGCGTCAGCCTCGTTGCTCAGTTGGCGCACCGCGATATAACGCTCACTTCGGCGCGTACGGTCCATAACCTGGCCAACCAGTTGCCCGCAGGCGGCATCAATGTCTTCGCCGCGCGTGGTACGCACGGTGACGTTGTGCCCTGCTTTATACAGCAGGTCCTGGAAGCGGCGAATACTGTTATTGCTTGGCCGCTCGTAACCGGAATGGGGGAAAGGGTTAAACGGGATCAGGTTGATCTTGCAAGGAATGTCCTTGAGCAACTCGATCATCTCTTCAGCGTGCTCGGTGCGGTCGTTGACGTCTTTGAGCAAGGTGTACTCGATGGTCAACACGCGCTTCTCGCCAAGCCGCGCTACATAACGCTTACAGGCCGCGAGCAAGACTGCCAGAGGATACTTCTTATTGATCGGCACCAGCGTGTTGCGCAGCGCATCGTTGGGCGCATGCAGCGACAGGGCCAGGGATACGTCGATCACTTCGCCGAGCTTGTCGATCATCGGCACCACGCCCGAGGTCGACAACGTCACCTTGCGCTTGGAAATGCCGTAACCGAGGTCGTCCATCATCAAGTGCATGGCGGCGACGACGTTATCGAAGTTCAGCAGCGGCTCGCCCATGCCCATCATCACCACGTTGGTGATAGCACGGTCGACTTTGGCCGGAATGGTGCCGAACGATTTATTGGCGATCCACACCTGGCCGATAATTTCGGCCGCCGTCAGATCGCTATTGAAACCTTGTTTGCCAGTGGAGCAAAAACTGCAATCCAGCGCGCAACCGGCCTGCGAAGAAACGCAGAGGGTGCCGCGATTGCCTTGGGGAATGTAGACGGTCTCGACACAACTGCCGGACGCCACACGTACGACCCATTTGCGGGTTCCGTCGGTGGAGATGTCTTCACTCACCACCTCCGGCCCACGAATCTCGGCACGGGCCTCGAGCTTTTCGCGCAAGACCTTGCCGACATTGGTCATGGCTTCGAAATTATCGACGCCAAAGTGGTGAATCCACTTCATCACCTGACCGGCACGGAAACGCTTCTCCCCGATAGAGTCGAAGAATTGTTCCATCTCAGGCTGGGTTAACCCCAGGAGATTGATTTTGCCGGTAGCTTCAGTCATGTCTTCACCCTCGCCCGTTCGCTAATTAGCGAATACGTGCAGTTACTTCGGTAGCAGCGAAGAAGTACGAGATTTCGCGAGCTGCAGCGGCTTCGGAGTCCGAACCGTGAACGGCGTTAGCGTCGATCGATTCAGCGAAGTCAGCACGGATGGTGCCAGCAGCTGCTTCTTTAGGGTTGGTAGCGCCCATCAGTTCGCGGTTTTTGGCAATGGCGTCTTCGCCTTCCAGAACCTGAACAACAACTGGGCCGGAGATCATGAAAGCAACCAGTTCACCGAAGAAACCGCGAGCGCTGTGCTCAGCGTAGAAACCTTCAGCTTCGGCTTTGGACAGTTGTTTCATTTTCGAAGCAACGACGCGCAGGCCGGCTTTTTCGAAACGGGTAACGATCTCGCCGATTACGTTTTTAGCAACGGCGTCGGGCTTGATGATGGAGAAAGTGCGTTGAACAGCCATGTGAAGCTCCAGAAACTATGAGTTAAGCCAAAAATTAAACCCGCGAATTATACGCGGGTTCGGGTTAAATGCGTAGGGCTCACGCCCAAGGGTGGTGCGCTCAGTCGGCTTCTTCAATCCACGCCGCTTGAATCGCTTCCAACACCTTTTCACCACCACGCTTCGGATCGTCGCTGAACTCTGGCAGGGCAATCACCCAGCGTTGCAGGTCGACAAAGTTAACGTAGCGTGGATCCACGTCAGGCTTGCTGTCGACCAGTTGAATCGCAATCTCCAGTACATCAGTCCACTTCAGACTCATGACAGTTCCTTGAAATCAGTGCGGCGCTTCGGCGGCGTGGTTAAGCGAGTATTTCGGAATTTCGACGGTCAGGTCTTCAGTGCCGACCAAGGCCTGGCACGCCAGACGTGATTGCGCTTCCAGTCCCCAGGCGCGATCAAGGAAGTCTTCTTCCAACTCGTCCGCCTCTTCCAGCGAGTCAAAACCCTCACGAATAATGCAGTGACAGGTGGTGCAAGCGCAGACGCCGCCACAGGCACTTTCCATTTCAATATGGTGTTCGTGAGCCAGTTCCAGAATAGACGTGCCAGGCTCAGCTTCTACAACCAAGCCCTCAGGGCAGAACTTCTCGTGGGGCAGAAATATGACCTGCGGCATCAGTTATCCTCGATTTCATCTAGTTTGCGCCCCGCCAGAGCGGCTTTCACCGTCGAGTCCAGGCGCCGAGCAGCAAAAGCGTCGGTGACCTGCGACAGACGCTTGGTCTGCTGCTCAATCGCGTAGCCATCGCTGCCTTTTAGCAATTCAGCCAATTCTTGCACTTGCAGATCGATAGCCAGGCGCTCGTCGGCGTCGAGCAACCGCTCACCATCGGCCTCGATAGCCGCCTCAACGGCTTCGATCAGGCGCTGGGCATCCACTTGCTGTTCACGCAGCACGCGGGCGACTTTGTCATCGCTAGCGTTCTGGAAAGAGTCGGTCAGCATGCGGGCAATTTCGCCATCGGTAAGGCCATAGGACGGCTTCACCTGAATACTCGCCTCCACACCGGAGGCCAACTCACGGGCCGCCACGCTCAGCAAACCATCGGCATCGACCTGAAAGGTCACGCGAATTTTCGCTGCACCGGCCACCATCGGCGGAATGCCACGCAGCTCGAATCGAGCCAGGGAGCGGCAATCGCTGATCAGCTCGCGCTCACCTTGCAGCACATGAATCATCATGGCTGTCTGGCCATCTTTATAAGTGGTGAAGTCCTGCGCACGGGCCACGGGAATGGTGGTGTTGCGCGGGATAACTTTCTCCATCAGGCCGCCCATGGTTTCCAGCCCCAAGGACAGCGGAATCACGTCGAGCAACAACAGTTCGCCGCCATCGCGCTTGTTGCCGGCCAAGGTATCGGCCTGAATGGCCGCACCAATGGCGACCACTTGATCAGGATCGATATCGGTCAACGGCTGGCGGGCAAACAGCTCACCGACAGCAGCACGAACGCGAGGTACGCGGGTCGAGCCGCCAACCATTACGACCGCTTCAACGTCTTCGATTTCGATACCCGCATCACGCACGGCGCGACGGCAGGATTTCAGACTGCGCTGCAGCATAGGCTCGATCAGGCTATCAAAATGCGCACGGGACAATTCACCGCACCATTGGCCGTAAGTCACTTCAACCGCATCAGCCGAGGTCAACGCTTCTTTCGCGGCACACGCCGCTTGCAACAAGCTGCGTTGCGCGCCAGGGGCGATATCGGCGGAAAGACCCGCCTGCTCAACGATCCAGCCAGCAATCGCGTGGTCGAAATCATCGCCACCCAGGGCGCTGTCGCCACCAGTGGCCAGCACTTCAAATACGCCGCCAGTCAGACGCAGAATCGAGATATCAAAGGTGCCGCCGCCAAGGTCATAGATAGCGACTACGCCCTCTGCTTTCTGGTCCAGACCATAAGCCACGGCAGCTGCGGTCGGCTCGTTGAGCAAACGCAACACGTTCAAGCCCGCCAGACGCGCCGCGTCCTTGGTGGCTTGGCGTTGAGAATCGTCAAAGTAAGCCGGCACGGTGATCACCGCCCCAACAAGCTCGCCGCCCAACGCCTCTTCGGCGCGCACGCGCAGCACTTTGAGGATATCTGCCGACACTTCCACCGGGCTTTTCGGGCCCTGCACGGTGTCGATAAAGGGCATATGGGATTCACCGCCGACAAAGCGGTAAGGCAGCTGTTCGCCCAACTGCTTGACGTCTGCCAGGCCACGCCCCATCAGGCGTTTGACCGACAGCACGGTATTGAAAGGATCACTGGCGGCAGCCGCCTTGGCCGACTGACCAACCTCAACGCGATCGCTGTGATAGCGCACAGCGGAGGGCAAAATAACCTGGCCAGCGGCATCGGCCAGCGGTGCGGAAATACCGCTGCGCAGCGCAGCAACCAGTGAGTTGGTGGTGCCCAGGTCAATACCCACCGCCAGGCGGCGTTGGTGCGGTTGCGGGCTTTGCCCGGGTTCAGCGATCTGCAGTAATGCCATGCTTGTCTGCGCATCAGGCGCGCCGCCGAGGCAGCGCGGAAGTTAATCGTCGAGGCGCTCTTCCAGCTGGCGCACTTCGTAGCTGAGCTTGTCGAGGAACTGCATGCGGCGAACCAGGCGCTCGGCCTCGTCCACGCGCGCAGCTACATCCCAACAGGCGGCGAAACGGTCATTGAGCTCGTCCTGAGCAGCCTTCAAACGCCGCTTGAAGGTGGCGACACCGGCCAGGTCGGCGCTGTCCTGCAAGTCTTCCAACTCCTCACGCCATTGCATTTGCTGCATGAGAAATTCTGGGTCTTGCACGGTGACTTCCAGCGGCAACTCATGGCCACGCAACGCCATCAGATAACGGGCGCGCTTGGGTGCGCTTTTCAGCGTTTGGTAGGCGTCATTCAGGCTAGCGGAGTGCTCCAGCGCCAACCGTTGCTCGCGCTCGGACGCATCAGCAAAACGGTCGGGGTGCACGCTGCGGGCCAGCTCGCGATAACGCACGGCAAGCTGTTCAAGATCCAAGCGGAAGCTCGGCTGCAGTTCAAACAAAGCGAAGTGACAGGGGGTGCCCACAGCAAGCCTCAGATGTTGAAGCTCTCGCCGCAGCCACATTCGCCGCGCACGTTAGGGTTGTTGAACTTGAAGCCTTCGTTCAAGCCTTCTTTAACGAAGTCCAGCTCGGTGCCGTCGAGGTACACCAGGCTTTTCGGGTCGATGATCACTTTCACACCGTGACTCTCGAACACTTGGTCTTCGCCCTGCGCTTCGTCAACGAACTCCAGAACGTACGCCAGGCCCGAGCAACCGGTGGTGCGAACACCCAGACGAATACCGTCACCTTTGCCACGCCCGTCGAGGGAGCGACGCACGTGTTGGGCCGCCGCTTCGGTCATGCTGATAGCCATGGGAACTCCTTGATCGTTTACGACCGCCGGTTAGAGCAGGCCTTTCTTCTGCTTGTAATCACGAACCGCCGCTTTGATAGCGTCTTCGGCAAGTACGGAGCAGTGAATTTTCACCGGCGGCAGGGCCAATTCTTCGGCCAGCTGGGTGTTTTTGATGGTTTCGGCTTCATCCAGGGTTTTACCCTTCATCCACTCGGTAGCGAGGGAGCTGGAAGCGATAGCCGAGCCGCAGCCATAGGTTTTGAACTTGGCGTCTTCGATAACGCCTTGATCGTTGACCTTGATCTGCAGGCGCATCACATCGCCGCACGCCGGAGCGCCGACCATGCCGGTACCGACATCAGGATCTTCCGCGTCCATCTTGCCGACGTTGCGGGGGTTCTCGTAGTGGTCTATGACCTTTTCGCTGTATGCCATGATTCAGTTCTCTCTCATCAGGAGCAGGTGCCGCTCTGCTGGCAGCTAATTAGTGTGCCGCCCATTCCACCTTGGAAATGTCGACACCTTCTTTAAACATGTCCCACAGCGGCGACAATTCGCGCAGCTTGGTGACCGCCTCGCGCACTTTCGCCGCGGCGTAATCAACTTCTTCCTCGGTAGTAAAACGGCCGAAGGTGAAGCGGATGGAACTGTGTGCCAGTTCGTCGTTGCGGCCCAGGGCGCGCAGTACGTACGAAGGCTCAAGGGAAGCCGAGGTGCAAGCCGAGCCGGAGGAAACGGCCAGGTCTTTGAGCGCCATAATCAGCGACTCGCCTTCCACATAGTTAAAGCTCAGGTTGAGGTTGTGTGGCACACGAGCCGTGCTGCTGCCGTTCACATAAAGCTCTTCGAGACCATCAACCTGCTTGAAGAAACGCTCACTCAGTGCAGCGATACGCTGGTTTTCCTGGGCCATTTCTTCTTTAGCGATACGGAAGGCTTCGCCCATGCCGACGATCTGGTGGGTCGCCAGGGTGCCCGAACGCATACCGCGCTCATGACCGCCGCCGTGGGTCTGAGCTTCCAGACGCACACGTGGCTTGCGGCTGACGTACAGCGCGCCAATGCCTTTAGGGCCGTAGGTTTTGTGGGCAGAGAAGGACATCAAATCGACCTTCAGCTTGCTCAGATCAATCTCAACCTTACCGGTGGATTGCGCCGCGTCGACATGGAACAACACGCCGCGCGAGCGAGTCAGTTCGCCGATGGCAGCGATATCGTTGATCACGCCGATTTCATTGTTCACGTGCATGATCGACACCAGAATGGTGTCTTCACGCAGCGCCGCTTCGATCATGGCGGGGGTAATCAAGCCATCTTCTTGCGGGTCGAGGTAGGTAACTTCGAAGCCTTCGCGTTCCAGTTGGCGCGTAGTATCCAGCACGGCTTTGTGCTCGATCTTCGAGGTAATGATGTGTTTGCCTTTGCTCTTATAGAAGTGCGCAACACCCTTGATAGCCAGGTTGTCGGACTCGGTGGCACCGGAGGTCCAAACGATTTCGCGCGGGTCGGCACCGACCAATTCCGCGACCTGACGACGGCCGTTTTCCACAGCTTCTTCAGCCTTCCAGCCAAATACATGGGAGCGCGAGGCCGGGTTACCGAAGTTACCGTCGACCAGCAGGCATTCGCTCATCTTCTGCGCCACACGCGGGTCAATCGGCGTGGTCGCGGAGTAATCGAGATAAATCGGCAATTTCATGGGTGTTCTCCTAATCAGGTAGTGGCCTAGGGGCCAGGCGCCCTACTCAATCAATGGCGGACGCTTCAATTTTATCCATGCGTGGCGTTCTGCCTGAGCAGTGACGCTGATCCTGGCGTCTGGCGATGTCTTGCACTTCGTGACGGGTGACAAGGTCGGCCAAACTGATACCGCTAAGAAATTCGTGAATTTGCTGGCTGAGGTCGGACCACAAGTGATGGGTCAGACAGGTGTCGCCATCGTGGCAACCGCTCAAACCTTGGCAGCGCGTGGCATCAACAGACTCGTTCACCGCGTCGATCACCTGGACGACTTGAATGCCGCGCATGTCACGCGACAACTGATAGCCACCACCAGGACCACGTACGCTGGACACCAGATTGCCGCGACGCAGCTTGGCGAATAGTTGCTCGAGATAAGACAGGGAAATGCCCTGACGCTCGGAAATATCCGCCAGAGAAACCGGACCATGCTGGGCATGAAGCGCCAGATCAAGCATGGCGGTCACGGCGTATCGGCCTTTGGTAGTCAATCGCATGGTTTGTACCGCGAGATCACTGAATATGCCGCAAGTATGCTATTCCCGAGTATTTAGGTCAACTATAAGACCTATTAAAATACTCGGGATTGCGCGAAATGGAGGGCGCGAATAATAGCAAAAAACTACGCTCAGGCGCGATTAGGCGGCAGGCTTGTCGCCTAGACCTTTGCAGACGTCGTCGAAGTCTTCATCGCGCAGCGCAGGCAGCTCCTGGGCGCAGTAGTCGCTGCCCAACGCCTTCAACGCCGAGCACATACCTTCGAGACGACCGTCCACCGCTTGCAGGTGATCAAGCATTTGCCCGATAGCCTTGGCGACAGGGTCAGGCATGTCTTGGCTAACGCCGTAGGCATCAAAACCAAGCTTCTCGGCAATGGCCTGACGCTTGGCCTCAACCTCATCATCAGCTTTAACGATGATGCGACCGGGAATACCCACAACCGTGGCGCCAGCAGGCACCGCCTTGGTCACCACCGCATTGGAGCCAACCTTGGCATTGGCGCCCACGGTAAATGGCCCCAACACTTTGGCGCCCGCCCCCACCACCACGCCACTTTCCAACGTCGGGTGGCGCTTGCCTTTATTCCAGCTGGTGCCGCCGAGGGTCACACCTTGATAAAGGGTGACGTCATCGCCGATCTCGGCGGTTTCACCGATAACGATGCCCATGCCATGGTCGATAAAGAAGCGTTTGCCGATTTTTGCACCGGGGTGAATTTCGATACCGGTTAACCAGCGACCGAAATTCGACACCATGCGCGCCAGCCACTTCCAGCCCGCCACCCACAGCCAACCGGAGAGGCGATGCAACCAGATGGCGTGCAAGCCTGGGTAGCACGTCAGAACTTCAAAAGCGTTACGCGCCGCCGGGTCACGATGGAATACGCTTTGAATATCTTCTCGTACGCGCTCAAACATCTGTACTTCTCCGCTTGTGGGGCTCACCGCGTGCAGCCTTTTGAGTCTCGGTCAAAATGCCACGCAGAATATTCATTTCCGACTGACTAACCGCACTACGGGCAAAGAGCCGACGCAGGCGCGACATCAAGTGCCGGGGATTTTCCGGATCGAGAAAACCGATCTGTACGAGCGTGTTTTCCAGGTGCCCGTAAAACAGTTCCAACTCGTCCATAGTCGACAGCTGCTCGCTGCGTGGCGAGGCAACTTCAGCCTTCTCGGGGCGCTTGCTTTGGCCCTGATCAGCCAGCCAGGCCATGCGCACTTCATAGCAGAGCACCTGCACGGCGGCGGCAAGATTCAGTGAGCTGAACTGCGGATCTGACGGGATATGCACATGGTAGTGACAGCGCTGCAGCTCGTCATTGGTAAGGCCGGCGTATTCACGACCAAACACCAGTGCCACCTCCCCACCCTCAGCCGCCCGCTGCACCGCGTGAACGCCACACTCACGCGGATCAAGCATCGGCCAGGGCATACGGCGATCACGGGCGCTGGTCCCGAGAACCAGCGTGCAGCCAACCAACGCCTCCTCAAGGGTGGCGACCACTTGCGCCGACTCGAGAATGCCATCGGCACCCGAGGCTCGAGCGCTAGCTTCATGGCTGGGAAAATCCTGCGGGTCGACCAACACCAGGCGCGACAGCCCCATGTTTTTCATCGCCCGCGCGGCCCCGCCGATATTGCCGGGATGACTGGTATTGACCAAAACCACGCGGATATTTTCCAGCACCACAGGCGCTCACACAGACATAAAGGGAGGCAAATCTTACAGAACCACCCCAGCAAACACCATGCGAGCTACAGGCGGCTCTTCTTCATTTAAGGTTTTCTGATAGACTGCCCGGCTTTCTTTAACGACCCAGGTGACCCTCCATGCAGCCAATGCTGAATATCGCGCTGCGCGCCGCCCGCAGCGCCAGTGAATTGATCTTCCGCTCCATCGAGCGCCTGGACACCATCAAGGTCGATGAAAAAGACGCCAAGGACTATGTGTCCGAAGTCGATCGTGCTGCTGAAACCAGCATCATCACCGCCTTGCGCAAAGCCTATCCAACCCACGCCATTCTCGGCGAAGAAACCGGCCTGCACCCAGGCAGCGGCGAAGGCGAAGACTATCTGTGGATCATTGATCCATTGGACGGCACTACCAACTTCCTGCGTGGCATCCCGCACTTCGCGGTCAGCATCGCCTGCAAATACCGTGGCCGCCTTGAGCACGCCGTGGTTCTCGACCCGGTTCGCCAAGAAGAATTCACTGCCAGCCGTGGCCGTGGCGCCCAATTGAACGGTCGTCGTCTGCGCGTAAGCGGCCGCACCAGCCTGGAAGGCGCCCTGCTCGGCACCGGTTTCCCGTTCCGTGACGACCAGCTGGACAGCCTCGACAACTACCTGGGCATGTTCCGCAGCCTGGTTGGCCAGACCGCCGGCATCCGCCGCGCTGGCGCTGCTAGCCTGGACCTGGCGTACGTTGCCGCCGGCCGCTTTGATGCATTCTGGGAAGCAGGCCTGTCCGAGTGGGACATGGCTGCAGGCGTATTGCTGATTCAAGAAGCAGGCGGTCTGGTCAGCGACTTTACTGGCGGCCACGAATTCCTCGAAAAAGGCCATGTGGTAGCGGGCAACACCAAGTGCTTTAAAGCGGTACTTACCGCCATCCAGCCACACCTGTCAGCCGCGCAAAAACGCTAAGCTCACAGGCAATAAAAAACCGGCGCTTGGCCGGTTTTTTATTGCCTGAAAATCAGATCGGTTACTGCACCGGCTGATTTTGACCGAGGATCAACTGCCCGGTCTTTTCATCCACGGGAATCTGACTGCCTGGATCACGATCCATACGCACCTGATCCACTTTGCCATTCAATTGGTACTTCACGTTGTAGCCGACCAGCTTGTCGCTGGTATCGGTAACCGTGTTGCACTTGGTTTCGGTGGTTGTATAGGTGTCACTCTCTTGCATGTTCTCCTGCACCTTGTTGCCGGCATAACCACCGCCAACAGCGCCGGCCACGGTGGCGATTTTCTTGCCGTTACCGCCGCCGACCTGGTTACCCAGCAAACCGCCTGCGACTGCGCCCAGCACGCTACCTACAATTTGGTGTTGGTCTTTGACCGGCTTTTGCCGAGTCACGGTGACATCTTTGCAAACCTGCCGTGGAGTCTTGATGGTTTCGTTGATCGGCTCTACCGCGAGCACTTTCGCGTACTCAGGGCCACCGCCCACCAAGCTATAAGTTGCAACAGCACCACCGGCGGTAACACCTACCGCGCCAAGCACCGCACCAACTAGCATCGACTTGTTCACTTCAAACCTCCTGGTTTACGGAGGTGCCGTAGCACCTTTCTCCTAGCCTTGGAGTCCATTTCCTACAGTCAGTTCAAAAATCATTTGGCAAAAAAAACCGCGGCACACGCTAAGCGCGACCGCGGTCACAGTGCAGAGCTAAAGCTTAAGGACGTTCGTCCACCGCCTCAGTCGTGGTCGGCGGAATAAGGTCTTCCGAATTCAGGTTCAGCCAGATCAACACCACGTTAGCGATATAGATCGACGAGTAAGTACCAGCCAACACGCCGATAAACAGCGTGATGGAGAAGCCATACAGGTTGTCACCACCCCAGATCAGCAACGCGCCAATGGCCAGCAACGTAGAGATCGAAGTCGCCATGGTCCGCAGCAAGGTTTGCGTGGTGGAGATGTCGATGTTCTCGATCAGCGTGGCTTTGCGCAGCACGCGGAAGTTTTCCCGTACCCGGTCAAATACCACGATGGTGTCGTTGAGCGAGTAACCGATGATCGCCAATACCGCCGCCAAAACGGTAAGGTCGAAGGTGATCTGGAAGTAGGAGATCACGCCCATCGCCACGATCACGTCATGGATCAGCGAGGCAATGGCACCGAGACCAAACTTCCACTGAAAGCGGAAGGCCAGGTAGAGCATGATGCCGCCCAAGGCCATCAACATGCCCAAGCCACCTTGGTCGCGCAGCTCTTCACCTACTTGCGGCCCAACGAATTCCACGCGTTTTACGGTAGCGGGGTTATCGGCGTCCACGGCACGCAAGGCATCGGCCACGCGGGTACCCAGTTGCGGATCGTCACCAGGCATACGCACCAGCAGTTCGTTGGCAGCGCCAAAGCTTTGCACTACCGCATCATTGAAACCAGCCTTCTGCAGCTCTTCACGCACCTGCAACAGGTTGGCGTCACGCTCGTAGGTCAGCTCAATCAGCGTACCGCCGGTGAAATCCAGACCGTAGTTGAGGCCTTTGTGGAACAGGCTGAACAGCGCAATGGCGGTGAGCAGCACGGTGAAACCGAACGCAATGTTGCGCACGGCCATAAACTTAATCGTACGTTTCATAGCGGCCCCTTAGATCCACAACTTCTTGAAGTCACGACCACCGAAAATCAGGTTAACCATGCCGCGGGTAACCATGATGGCGGTGAACATCGAAGTGACGATACCCAGCGACATGGTCACGGCGAAGCCTTTGATCGGCCCGGTACCCATGGCGAACAGGATGCCGCCGACCAACAAGGTAGTCAGGTTGGCGTCGAGGATCGCCGCGTAGGCACGGTCGAAACCCTCGTGAATGGCGCGCTGGATCGACATGCCATTGGCGATCTCTTCACGTATCCGCGAGAAGATCAGCACGTTGGCGTCCACCGCCATACCCATGGTCAAAACGATACCGGCAATACCTGGCAAGGTCAGCGTTGCGCTCAACAGTGACATCAGCGCCAGCAGCATGACCATGTTAAAAGCCAGAGCGATGGTGGCGAGGATGCCGAAGAAGCGGTAGATGGCGATGATAAACAGCGACACCAGCAGCATGCCCCACAGGGATGCATCAATACCTTTGGTGATGTTGTCCGCACCCAGGCTTGGGCCGATGGTGCGCTCTTCAGCGAAGTACATCGGCGCCGCCAGACCACCGGCACGCAGCAACAGGGCCAACTCGGACGATTCGCCCTTGCCTTCCAGGCCGGTAATACGGAATTGGCTGCCCAGTGGCGATTGAATGGTCGCCAGACTGATGATTTTCTTCTCTTCTTTAAAGGTCTGAACAGCTACATCTTGCTCAACGCCATTAACCACTTGCTTGGTGTACGTAGTGGTTGGCTTCTGCTCGATAAAGATCACCGCCATGCTACGACCGACGTTGGTACGGGT
>NZ_JBBNAH010000282.1:0-5416 GCF_037994325.1 Pseudomonas sp. | reverse complement strand
GGAGTAGGTTGGGTTGAGCACAGCGAAGCCAACGGCTGGACCGATAAGGCCAACACAACAGGGCAGAGGGTGAGCAATGGATGAAGAAACCGAACGCACCCGCGAGGTGGTGGAGCGTTATCACCAGTGTTGGGTGGCGCGCGATGTGGATGGCGTGGTGGCGCTGTTTCATCCGGACATCGAGTACTACGACTTCTTTAATAACCTGCGCATTCCGCTACCGCAGTTGCACGATTACGTCAGCACCGCCATGCCGCGCAGTGCCCAGCACCGCCTGGAGCATGTCGACCGCATTCGGGTGGATGGCGATACCGCGTTTATTCAGTACCACTCGCGCCTGACGCTGCGCCGCAGCAGCCGCCTGGCGTCGTTTCGCGCCAGTGAGGCGATAACCGTGCGCGATGGTTTGATCTGGCGCGTGCATGAGTACGCCACGCCGGTGCGCGAAGAACAGCCAGCGAGCGCGGACAAAGTGCCGCGGCTCGGGTTGTCATCGGCACAGGTGCAATTGATGTTGCTGGATTTGCAGCAGTACTTTTGCGCCGAGCAACCTTACCTCGCCGCCGACCTCGACCTCAGTAAGGTGGCCAGCGATACCGGCTATACCCGCAACCAGATTTCCTACCTGCTCAACCAAGTGCTGGGTTTGAGCTTTTACCAGTACGTCAATCGCGCGCGCGTCGATCACTTGCTGGAGCAGATGAAGGGCGAGGACGGCACGCGTATCGACGAACTGGCCTTTGCCGCCGGCTTTAATTCGCTGTCGGTGTTTTACCGCTGTTTTCGTGCGCGAACCGGCTTGCCGCCGCGTAGTTACTTTAAGCAGTTGGCCAAGGACAAAGCGCCGTGATCACTCGCCGATGTCTTCATTCCACAGCTGCGGCTGGTCGGCAATAAACTGTTGCATCAGCGCCACGCAGGTGTGGTTTTGCACCACGTCCACCTGCACGCCGCGCGCACGGAGCAACTCCTCATCGCCCATAAACGTTTGGTTCTCGCCAACGATCACCTTACGGATGCCATAAAGCAGAATGGCGCCGCTGCACATCGGGCAGGGCGACAGGGTGGTGTAGAGCACCGCTTCACGGTACAGGCTGGCGGGTTGGCGACCGGCGTTTTCCAGGGCATCCATCTCACCGTGCTTGATCACACTGCCTTCTTGCACCCGCCGATTGTGCCCACGGCCAATAATGCGGCCGTCATGCACCAGCACCGAGCCAATAGGAATGCCGCCTTCGGCCAGGCCCAACTGCGCTTCCTCGATTGCCGCTTGCATAAAAGCGTCCATGGTTACTCCTTGATTGCGCATCGTAAGTGGCTGTGAGCCCTACCCTAGAGCAGTCCTTTTCATCACGCCAGCTTTAGTCCGTGGGCTGTTAACTGCCTGAAAGGCAGGGTTTTTTCTATACTTATCGAATTTGTTGATTGGATAGGCCGGCTATTTGCGCTTTTTACCTGTGATAAGTCGATCAATACTAGCTCCACACCCAAGCCAAACGAATCCCGGAGCAACCACCATGAAAAGCAAACTGATCCTTAGCCTGACCCTGACCGTACTCGCCGCTGGCGCCGTAACCGTTCACGCCACCGACCTGTACCAACAACTGAATTCTCCTGTAGTAGCCGAAGGCGGCGCTGACCGCACCGGCGCAAACCGCGTAGCTGAAGGCGGCGCTGACCGCACTGGCGCTAACCGCGTAGCTGAAGGTGGTGCTGACCGCACTGGCGCTAACCGCGTAGCCGAAGGTGGTGCTGATCGCACTGGCGCTAACCGCGTAGCCGAAGGTGGTGCAGATCGTACTGGCGCTAACCGCGTAGCTGAAGGTGGTGCCGATCGCGTAGGTGCAAATCGTATTAGCTGATAGCAGACGATGTAAAAACAAAGCCCGGCGGATGCCGGGCTTTTTGCGTTGTGGGGTTTACCGTTCCGTGCACGGTGCATACACGGCAATCGACTGGTGCGCACAGCACACCCTACAGCGCAGAAAGCCCGAGTTTTGCGTTACACCCTGAACTGGTTAATCAACCGCCGCTGCTGCTCAGCCAATTTGGTCAATTCGGCGCTCGCCTGGCTGGCTTCATCGGCACCGCCGGCCACTTCGGCCGCCACTTGGCCGATGTTGGTGACGTTGCGGTTAATGTCTTCCGCTACCGCGCTTTGCTCTTCGGCGGCGCTGGCGATCTGCGTGTTCATATCGTTGATCACCGACACCGCCTGGGTAATGGCATCCAGCGCGCCAGCCGCTTCAGCCGCATGTTTAACGCTGTCGTCGGTTTTGCCTTGGCTGTCTTCCATCACTTTCACCACTTCCCGCGTGCCCTGTTGCAGCTGCTGGATCATGGCTTGAATTTCTTCCGTGGCTTGTTGGGTTTTCTGCGCCAGGTTGCGTACTTCATCGGCCACCACGGCAAAGCCGCGACCTTGTTCGCCGGCGCGTGCCGCCTCAATCGCCGCGTTAAGGGCCAGCAAGTTGGTCTGTTCGGCAATGCCGCGAATGGCGGTAAGAATGGCGTTGATGTTTTCGCTGTCCTTGGCCAGGTTTTGCACCACAGCCACGGCGCGGCCGATCTCCGTGGCCAGCGAGGCAATGGCTTGCGAGGTGTTGTTAACGATGCGCTTGCCTTCGTTGGCCGAGCGGTCGGCGGCATTGGCTGACTCGGCCGCCAGGGTGGCGTTGCGCGCCACGTCCTGGGCAGTGGCGGTCATCTCGTGCACGGCGGTGGCTACTTGATCAATTTCGATCATTTGCCGCTGCACGCCCTGATTGGTGCGGATGGCGATATCGGCAGTGTTTTCCGAAGAATCGCTGACCTTCTGCACCGACCCCACCACGTCGCGAATCATGTTCTGCAACTTGTTCAGGAAGGTATTGAAGCCGTTGGCGATCTGCCCCAGCTCGTCGGCGCGATCAACCTGCAAGCGCTTGGTCAGGTCGCCGTCGCCCTGGGCAATATCGTCGAGCATCAGCACCATTTGCTTTAGCGGCCGGGCAATGCCGTAGCCGACAAACCAGATCACCAACAAACCAATGCCGGCGATCAGCAGACCGACCAGGGTCATGCCCAATACATCGGTTGCACGCTGATCATTGAGGCTCTGATGCAGGGCGTTCATCTCGGCATACACCGCTTGTTCTGGCAGCTGCATCACCAGCGTCCAGCGGCTGCTGGTATCGCCAATGCTAAAAGGCATGAGCAATTGAAGGGTGCCGGTATCCTTATTGGTGCTGAAACTAGGCTCGCCCAACGGCAGGCTTTTCAGGTCGCCAATGCCGGGCAGCACTTCGGCGCTTGGTGTGCCGCGTTTGCTCGCGTCTTTGGTGTAGGCAACGATGCGGCCGTTGTTGGAAATCAGCGCCAGCTCACCCGCGCCGTCATACAGCTTGCTGTCTGCGGCGATGAGCAGCTCCTGAATAAAGTCGACGGTGAGGTCAGCACCGACCACGCCGCGGAACTGCCCTTTAACCATAATTGGCACGTTAAAGGACGCGAGCATCACCATCTTGCCGGCCATTTCATAAGGGGCCGGATCAATAATGCAGGCGCTTTTAGTTTCCCGTGTGCAGAGGTAATACTCGCCGGCGCGAACACCGGTAGGCAGTAGTTTGGGGTTTTCCATGTCGCTGCCGAGGGCTTCCACCGTCAGGCTGCCATCGGGCTTACGGTACCACCACGGCATAAAGCGGCCGCTGGCATCGTACGCGTTGTCGGTTTGGCCGGCGTACTTAGCGTCGTCGTCACCAAAGGCATTGGGTTCCCAGCCGATGTAGCCGTCCACCAGTTTCGGGTTTTTCTCCACCACGTTGTGCAAGAGGTTGGAGAGTTCCTCTCGACTCAAGCCCAAAGCCGGAGCGCCGCTGTTGTCGGTTTCGCCTACCAAGGCATTGGTTTGTGCCACGCTGGTGGCCATCACCAAGGGGTATTCGAGTTCTTTTTGAATCTTGCTGATCTGCGCCGTAGCCAGGGCGTTAAGGCGCTGGTGAATGGTCTCTTCCAGCAACTTTTGCGTGCTGGTTTTTACCAGCTCCTGCGTACGCGCTCCGGCGAACAATCCATACAGCACCAATGCCACTACTACAGCCAGCACGCTGGCACCGGCCAGGGCTGCCACGGAAAATTGGATGGATCTGAATTTCATAAGTACTCCAGAGTCACAGAGGTTGCCGGTCCATGGCGTATCGGCCGAAGCGCGGAGAAACATGAGTGGGAAAAGGTTGGTGAGCAATGTCACAAGCAAAGATGGCAACTGGCCGTCTTGCAAGGCTGCGGTTGTCGCCCCGTCATGGCCGGCTTAAAGTGCCGCCCCAGTTCTGTACCAAAGCAGATACCGATTTTTTCAAGGAGAGTGTCGTGGCGAAGTTGTTTTATGTGAGCGGTCTGAGCCTGGCCATGTTGTTGGCCGGATGCCAAGCGGTAAATACCACCTCGGGTGACTCGGTTGGGGTAGGGCGCAAGCAGTACATGTTCAGCATGCTGTCGACCCAAGAGGTCAACCAGATGTATGCGCAGTCGTACCAGCAAACCCTCAGCGAAGCCAAAGGCAAAGGCCAGTTGGACAAAACCAGCGCCAACGCCAAGCGCGTGGATGCCGTGGCCAAGCGCCTGATTGCTCAAGCGCCAAAACTACGCCCCGACTCGGCGCAATGGGCGTGGGAAGTGAACCTGGTGGACAGCGACGAGCTCAACGCCAACTGCGGGCCAGGCGGCAAGATCATTGTGTATAGCGGCCTGATTGATCAGCTGAAACTTACCGATGACGAACTGGCCGCAGTGATGGGCCATGAGATTGCCCACGCTCTGCGCGAGCATGGGCGTGAGGCAATGTCCAAGGCCTACGGCATGGAGATCGCCAAGCAGGGCGCGGGTGCGTTGCTGGGCTTGGGCGAAGACACCATGGCTCTGGCCGATACCGTGGTGGAGTACAGCCTGACGTTGCCTAACAGCCGCGAGAATGAAAACGAGGCGGACCTGCTGGGGCTCGAGTTGTCGGCGCGGGCGGGGTACAACCCGAATGCAGCGGTGAGTTTGTGGCAGAAGATGGCCAAGGCCAGTGAGGGGGCGCCGCCGGAGTTTATGAGTACGCACCCGGCGTCGAGTACGCGGATTGCGTCGTTGCAGGCGGCGATTCCGCGGGTTGAGCCGCTTTATCAGCAGGCGCGGCCGAAGTAGGGAGTGGGCGCGCCCTGCGAGGATTGCTCGTAGGGTGTGCTGTGCGCACCGGCTTTTGATGTTGGCTTTTTTCGGTGGTGTTCTTCTTTACCGCGTGCTCTAGGCGTTTTGTTTCGCGCCTTACGCGCGAGTGACTTTTTGGCATTGCCGGATTGCGGCTCAACCCCAGATCAAGATCACAAGCCCCTCACCCCAGCCCTCTCCCGCAAGCGGGAGAGGGGGCTTGATCGAGTTGTTTGAGCGAGTG
>NZ_JBBNAH010000281.1:0-8091 GCF_037994325.1 Pseudomonas sp. | reverse complement strand
GTGGCACACTGCTCGCCCGTTTTTGTTTCTATTGCCTGTTTTCTAATAACTATGGAGGCCGCGCCGATGCGCGTATGGATCGACGCCGACGCCTGCCCGAAGGCGGCTAAGGATCAAGTGGTCAAGTTCGCCTTGAAGCGTCAGTTCGAGGTTCTGCTGGTTGCCGGGCAAAGCCAGACCAAACCGGCGTTCGCCCTGGTGCGGCTGATCGTGGTGCCCAGCGGTCCGGATGCGGCAGACGATTATCTGGTCGAGCACGCGGTGCCAGGCGATCTGGTGATTTGTAGCGATGTGCCGCTGGCCGATCGTTTGGTCAAAAAAGGTGTGGCAGCACTGGACCCCAGAGGCCGCGAGTTTGATGCCGGCAATATGGGTGAGCGTTTGGCGGTGCGCAATCTGTTCACTGACCTGCGTGAACAAGGCCAGGTTGGCGGCGGCCAAGGGCCCTATGGCGAGCGGGAAAAACAGGCCTTTGCCAACAGCCTGGACCGCATCCTGACCCGTTTGGCGCGTCAGGCAGTGAGCTGAGGCGAAGCCTGCACGGGCGGCGCCAGCCAGGCCAGCAGTGCGTCCAGCGACAGCGGCCGGCTGAACAGGTAGCCCTGAATCAGGTCGCAATCGTTGGCCCGCAAGAACTCCAACTGCTCTTGCGACTCTACGCCCTCGGCCACCACCTTCAGCTGCAGCTTGTGGGCCATGGCAATGATCGCGGCGGTGATGGCCATATCGTTTGCCTCGGCCGGTATTTCGCGGATAAACGAGCGATCGACCTTTAGGCTGTTCACCGGCAATTTGCGCAAGTACGCCAGCGACGAATAACCGCTGCCAAAGTCGTCGATGGAAATCTTCACCCCGAGTTGGCGAATCTCTTCGAGAATTTCCACCGCAGTATTGAGATTGTTCATCAGCGCATTTTCGGTGACTTCCATCACCAGCCCGTCCGAATCGAGCCCCGTGCGTTTCAGTATTTGCTCGATGGCCGAGGGCAGGGCGCGGTTGGACAGATTGAGCGCGGAGCAGTTGAAGGCCACGCGCAGTTCTGGGAAGCCGGCGTTGCGCAGGCTCATCAGGTCGCGACAGGCGCGTTCGGCGACCCACAAATCCAGTTCCACGATAAAGCCGTGTTGCTCGGCCAGCGGCGCAAATACCTCCGGGCTGATGGTGCCGCGTTGCGGATGGTTCCAGCGGGCCAAGGCTTCAAGGCTGATCACCCGGCCGCTCTCGCTGGAGACAATCGGCTGGTAGTGCACGTGCAGCCCTTCTTCATTGAGCGCGCGGCGCAGGTCCTGCTCCAGCGTCAGGTCCATGTGCGCGCGGCGTTCCAAGTCCGGGCTAAAGCGCAGGCTACGGTTGCGCCCGTTGTGTTTGCAGTAACCCACGGCCAGACCGGCGTGCTTGAACAGCGCGTCATAGCTGCTGCTGTCTTGCGGGAATACGCTGAAACCGATGCTCGCGGTTTGCGTCAGTTGTCCGCACGAAAGGGTAAAGGGACTTTGCAGTTGATCGACAATGCGGCTGGCCAGTTGCTCGGCCTGGTAGCCATGTTCGACTTTGGCCAGTACGCAGAATTCATCCCCGGAAAACCGCGCCAGCACATCTTCGCCGCCCAATGCTGAGCGAACGCGTTGGGCCACCAGTTGCAGCAAGTGATCGCCGCTGGCGTGCCCCAGGCTGTCGTTAATGCGCTTGAAGTTATCCAGGTCAATAAACAGCAAGGTCCAGCTCTGCTGCGGCTCCACGGCACTGAGGGCGCGGGTGGCCAACTGGGTGAAAGCGCGGCCGTTGAACAGGTTGGTCAGTGGGTCGTATTGAGTCATCACGTTCAACTGCTGTGCGACCCGGCGCAGCTTGGCGTGCTGTTCGCGCAGACGCTGGTCCGCCCAACTGGCGCCAATGCCGGCAACGATAATGATCAAGGCGATCACACCGATGGAAATGGCCAGCACGCTTTGCTCACCGGTTTCCGCCACGGGGCGCAGCACGTGCGGATAGAGGTCGGTGGGGACCGCCAGGGTCATGGCGGCCATGCCAGTGAAGTGCATCGAGGCAATGGCGCCACCCATGACCAGGCTGGCCAGCACCCGCAGCCAGTGCGCCCGCTCGCCGGTTTTGCCACGGAAATAAAACGCCAGTACCACGGCAGCCAGTGAGGCACCAATGGCGATCAACACGGACACGATAAACAGCGTTGGATCGTAATACAGGGTTGCAGCGGACTCGATGGCGGCCATGCCGCTGTAGTGCATGGTGGCAATACCTACGCCGGCGGTAACCGCCGCAGCCAGATACTGCCAGGCCACCAGGCGCTTGCGACTGATCACCCACATCACCGCATAAGACACGGCGATGGCGATCAGCAACGAGAGCAGGGTGATTTTGAAGTTGTAGCCGATATGCAACGGCGCACTGAACGACAGCATGGCAATAAAGTGCATCGACCAGATGCCGCCACCCAAGGCAAAAGCGCCAATCCAGCGCCACAGTTCGCGGCCGCCCACGGTGTGGCTGCTGCTGACCCGATTGGCCATTGCCAGCGCGGTAAAACCAGCCGCACTGGCCACCAGGTAGGCGAGAAACACCAGGCTGGGATCATGCTGGCAATCGAGGATTACCGTCTGGTTGGCTGGCATGTCAGCAATGAAGTGCAGCAGTGACATCACGAACTCCAGCCTGAAAATTACGCATTACCGCCAACAGTGGTGGCTCTTTGCCATTTTTTCGGCATCTTAAAGGGCTGCGCTGGCCAAGGCTATGCTTTTGGTCGACTCGCACCACGCCATCGCTTGCGTCCTAGCCGCACAGATAAGTGCCGGTACCTACTGCCACCAGTGTGCCGTCGTCGGCGTGGAGCTCGGAGCGTACCACCGCCACTTTGTTGCCGGAGCGCAGCAAAACCGCTTTGGCGACGAAGTGCTGGCCGCGCCCTGGGCGTAAATAGTCCACGCGCAAATCGATAGTACCCAGCTTAGACAATCGTGCCATGCGTTCACTGCTGCTGAGATTTTGGTGGCGCTCAAAGGCCCCAATCAGCGCCATGGCGCCGCCGGTTACATCCAGCAGGGCGGAAATCACCCCGCCATGCAGAATGCCATGCACAAAATTCCCCACCAGGCTTGGCTGCATCGGCAGGGACATCAGCACCTGTTCGGTGGACAACTCATCAATGCGGATACCGAGCATTTGATTAAACGGAATGCGCTCAAAAAAGCTTTGCACGGCCTGTTTTAGCTCGGCGGTGAGTTCGAAGGTCGGTTCCGACATGGTGGTGGCCACTAGAAGGGAAAGCCCTAGCCTGCCGCAACGGGGTGAGCGAAGCCAGACCCCTGTTTTTTCCTGAATGGTGTCTGCTCTGTTGTGCGCATAGTGTTTTCAAGGACCGTCTATTTCCAGCACTCAAACGGGCTTGCGCTGCCTGTATTGCCGGTGGTGCCCAAACCATTTAGCAGCAGCGTGGCGCAGGCGTTATCGGCGCGTTGGGCGCCAAGCGGCACCGCCTGAAGCAAATAACCGCCATCGCCGGGCTCAATGCTGAGGCGGTAAAGGCCGCTGCTACTGAGCACTTCGCCGCCTTGGGTGTGCGGCAAGCGTAATTGCGAGATGTTCTGCTGCTGGGTCAGGAACTGCTGGTTCTGCGCGTGGTAGCGCGCCTGGTGTGCCGCAGCGTTCACCAACAAAGCCCGGCCCTCGGTGCGGTTGGCGCGCAACACATACTGCTGATACTGCGGCGACACCAAGGAATAGAGCAGCCCGAGAATCACCAGTACCACTAACAGTTCCAGCAGGCTGAAGCCGGCGAAGCGCCTGTGCAGGTTGTGCTTAAGGTGTGGCATCAGTCACCACCCTCCAGCTTTGTCGACCATTGGCCCGTGGGCCCAGGGAAAGCGGCGCGCACTCGGCTTCACCAAACAGGCAAGGCATGGCGCTAACGGGGTCCGCCACGATTAGCACCTCGTCTGTTTCGCTCAAAGCAAATGGCGGAAGGTCGGCGTTGCCATCCTGGTCATCCACACGCTTGTCCGCATTCAAATCAAACACCGGGAACAAAGGTGCAGTGCCGGTCGTTGGGTCAATGGCATAGAGGCGTCGTTCGATATCGCCCTGACAGGGCTCAAGGCTGGGAATGCGGGTGGTGATAAACAACAGCTCGCCGAGCTTGCTTGGCTGCTCCTGCACGCGTTCGCTGGCGCCCAATTCCGATGCCGGCGCTAGATCGAAGTACCAGCCAAGTTGCCCGTTTGGGTTGCGCTGCATGGCATACCAGTCAATGGCCTGGCGGCCAGTGGGCTGTGGCTGTTTAGAGGGCAGCAGATGCTCTTGCTGGAGCGCGGCAAAGGGCACGGTGCCAGCGGTCAGCGCGTTCTGGCCTTGGGTAAAACGGTCCCAGATGGCGTATAGGCTCTGCTGGTCGGTATCAGCCTCAACGTGGTTCTGGCCAGTGCCGATGACAATGAGGTAACCGATTTCTGACGGGTGATTAACGATGGCCGGTGCCGTTGTAATTGGCTGGGGCAATTTGTTGTGCGGGCGCAGTGGCGCGCTGAACAGCGGACGTCCGGCAAAAGACAAGCGAAACAGTTCGGCGCTGATCGGGGCGTCCGCCGGTGGTTTGTCCAGGTCGCCGCGAGTGTGGTCGTAGAGATCGAAGCGCCACAGATTGCCCTGGTCGTCACCAGCGTAGGCATAGTCTGCATTGCCATCGCCGTTGGTATCGGCCACCAGTGGCATGGCCAGCCCTGACGCGGCCTCGTTCGCTTGCAGGCGCCTGATCACGGCACCGGTTTTGATATCCAGGATCAGTAGAGCCGCCGTGTGGTTGGGCGGCTGCGTGCCGTTGCCCAACAGCGCGGCCCATTGGCCCGTGTGCAGACGGGCAATGGTTGGAGCGCTCAGCACATAACCCAGGTCGTGCTCTGCGCCGCCGAATTCCCACAGCAGCTGGATGTTGTCCGGGTCAGTTACATCCAGCGCCAGCAGGGCTTGGCCGCCGGCACCCAGGGCGACAAGCAGCACGGTATGCCAGGCCTGGTCGTAATAAACGTCCTGGGCCACCAGCGGACCATCAACAAAGTAGCGGTGCTGGTCGACGTCTTCGCCTGAGTAGTTGGGCGAGGTGAGGGCGGGGAGTTTGCTCAACAGCAGCGACGGAATAATCGCCAGACGCTCCTCCCCGGTTTGCGCGTCGAAGGCATGCAACATGCCGTCGTTGGCGCCGAGGTAAACCTGGGCGCGTCGGCGTTTGGCTTTGAAGGCGGCGTAGCTGCCGGCGGGGCCGTCGTATCGCTCCATGGTCTCGCTAACACGCTCGGGCGCGGCGATAAGTAACGGTTTGGCGTTGATGCTATCGCCCAGCGCGGGCAACTGCTGGCGCAGTAGTGAGCACCCCTCAAGATCGCTGCACGGCTCGGCGCGCAACAAGCTGGCTCGCGCTGCGCCAAAGCCGTCGAATACACCGTTGATATCGCTGTTGAGGACGGCTTGTTGCTGCTCACTCAACGCCTCCCAGCGAAAGTCACGCAGGCCTGATGCGTCGTCGGCGGCAATTTTTATCTGGCGATTGGCAGGCACTTGCGCGCTGGCCCGCCATAGTTCAAGCGTTTCCCCCGACGCGGAGCGCTGCTCTTTGCGCAGTTCGCCGCTCCAGTTCTGCGCGCCGAACCGGGTGCGGTAGCGCATATCGGGTTCGCCAGCGAAAACGCTGTAGGAGGGCGGTGTCGGCTGTTGGCACAGCTTCCACTGGAAAAACCCATCGCCGCTCGGTTCAGTGGCCGCAGCCTGTGTCGGGGCTATTAGCACCAGCATCAGCATCAGCAGAAAAAGCTGGAAAAGGCCGCGCATCATGGTTGGCCCCTTATAAATGTGCGTGCAACCACCGAGCGCAGGCACACGGCTGGCCCCGTGCAAATACGGCTCAGGTCCATGCGGGCATGCTCAGCGTAAAAGGCCTGGCTGCTGACTTCGTAAAAGTAAGTGCCGCTGACCTTCGCCGCCTCACCGTAGCGGGCGTCGTCAGGTTGCGTGGC
The DNA here is from genome assembly GCF_037994325.1 of Pseudomonas sp. Lineage (GTDB taxonomy): Bacteria > Pseudomonadota > Gammaproteobacteria > Pseudomonadales > Pseudomonadaceae > Aquipseudomonas. Next base: position 2,071 of record NZ_JBBNAH010000281.1, on the reverse strand, counting down.
GACCGATTGAATCTGGCGGATATACCAGCGCGCGCTGGCTGGCATATCGCTCAGGCCGTAGTAGGGCGTAGCGTGGCTAAAATCGACGCCGTTATGGGTAGCCAGCCCGTGTAGGCACGGTGGCTCGCCACATGGCGGCAGGGGCGCAGTTGCTTTGCCGATATGCCGCTCAGCGTCGCGCAAGCTCGCTTCGGCCATGTTGAATAGGCGCTGATAGTCCAACCCTCTGGCCAGAACCCGCGTTTGCATCAGGCTGTCGCGGGTGCTGGATACCGCCAGAAGGGTCATCACCGCCAGCATGATCAGCGTCATCACCAAGACGGCGCCGTGCTGTGCCGCGCGCTTCATGGCAGCAGGTTCCGCAGTGCGGTGGTGCCTTTGACCACCTGATATAGCTGGTCTCCAGCCGATGCTGGCTGTGCTGTGCCATACCAGTAGCGCCAGGCGCGTGAGTTACTGCCGCCGGCTAATGCCGACAGCGGCGTACTGATTAGAATGGCGAAGCGGACACTGCGTATGTGTTCCTCGGTTGCCGGGGTGGCCGTGTATCGGGCGAGCGTGAGCGAGTTTGGCAAACGCACACCGAAATCGAAGCGCACCTCGGCAATGCCTTCTACCAATGTGGCGGCACCGTCTTTGCTGGTGCACACCAATTGCTGGCTGGTATTGATGCTGAGCTTTTCGACATAGGCCTCCAGCGGTTGCGCGTACGGGCGGGCCAGGCTGGCGGTGTTGGCGGGCCGGCCGTTGCCCAGGCAGTCGAGCTCCTGACGGTCGCTGGGTTGGTAACGGATGCAGAGTGCTTTGCCCGGTACGGGGCGGATTACTTCTCCGGCGTCGAATGCGCAGCCGGCGACACCGGTTTGTGCTTCGCTAAGGGCCGGGAATGCGGCGTTCAACGGTTGGTCGGGGCGACGTTTAAAGCCGGTTTTGGCCAGTTGTCGATCGAGCCATTGCAAGGTGAAGCTGGCATTGCTCTGGTTGTCGGCCTGGGCCCGCTGGAACAGGTAGCTGAGCTTATTGGTGATGACCACTTGCGCCACCGCCATGCTCAGAACAGCACCGAGTAATAGCGCCATCAGCAGCTCAATCATGGATAGCCCCTGTTGCCGCTTGCGGTTCATGGTCTGGGCTCCTCGATGTCGCTGCGCAAGCGGTAATGGCATTGCTCCTGGACGTTCAGGCACTCGCTGCGGCTGCCCTTCCAGGCCACCTGAATTTCAATGGTCTTGCCGGCGCCAGTACACGTACCAGGGCTGGGCGAGCGGCACACATAGGATTGGCCGGGTGGCAGTTGCGCGGAGCTGGGCAGCAGAACCGCGAGCTCGGCTAACCAGCACGCCAGTTGTGCTTGGGGTTTGCCTGGCGTGAGCGGGCAGGGTTGGGTGCTCGGGCTCGGTGTAGAAGCGTTCTGCAGGTGGCTGGACCACTCAGCTGGGGCCGCGCGTATCAGTTCCATAAGGTCGTTGGCCATCATGGCGGCGGTGCTGCGCTGTAGGGTTTCGCTGGAGTGGAGAAGGGTCCGACCCTGCAGGGTGGCCACGCCCAGCATGCCGACGCTAATAAGTAAGGCGGTGACCAAGACCTCGACAAGGGTAAAACCCGTTGCGTGTGACGGGCGAGGAATTGGTTTTGACGGGTGTGGGATGGGGGTTGTTGTGTTCTTCCCTGACTGATTCATGCTGGCGCTCCGATGCCGACTCTCGCGTTACTCCATGCCCCGTAAGGCACCTCGATTGTTCGGCGAACTGAGCGGGCGGGGTAGCAGGCGCTGGGATTTTCCCTGTAGGAAAGCTCACAGCGGGTGTTCAGCCATGGTGAATCAGCGGCATAACTCGCTATCGCTCTGGCCCGTTTCCAGGCCGTTGCTGTGGCGCACCCGACCTTGGCGGTTGATCACCAGTTGCCAGGCGACGTGGCCTTCGGCTGTGCAGAAAATAAAACGCCCGTTACTGGCGACTGTGCTGCCATTGGCTTGGTAAACCACGGTCTGGCTGCTTTGACCGGCACCGGCCCAGCGCAGGCGACCGCTGCTCTGTTGTCGGGAGAAGCGCAAGGCAGTGTTGGCGAC
>NZ_JBBNAH010000280.1:0-1191 GCF_037994325.1 Pseudomonas sp. | reverse complement strand
TCGATATGCTGACCCTTGGTCAATACCTGCAACCTTCGCGTAACCACCTGGCCGTGCAACGCTTTGTGCACCCGGATACCTTTGCCTGGTTTGCCGAAGAAGGCACCAAAATGGGCTTTAAAAACGTGGCGTCCGGTCCGCTGGTACGTTCCTCGTACCACGCCGATCAGCAGGCGCACGAGGCCAAGAAGGGCTAAACCTTCAGGCAAATAAAAAGGGCGACCCTAGGGTCGCCCTTTTTATTTGTGCGTTGGGTTGGCGCTACTGGCTGCGCAAACGATTCAACAAGCTGTGGTCGGGGTAGCCGTCAGCGGGCAGGTTCAAGCGTTGTTGATACGCTCGTACGGCCTTGCGCGTGTTAGCGCCAATAATCCCGTCGGCACTCCCAGGCTCAAAGCCATGGGCGGCGAGCAATTGCTGCAGCTCAATGCGTTCGCTGCGACCCAACTGAGCATCGTCACGTGGCCAGCTGGCTTTTACGGCGGAGTTGCCACCGCGAATACCGTCGGACAACAGACCCACCGCCAACGCATAGGAGGTGGAGTTGTTGTACTTGAGGATGCTGCGGAAGTTGCTCAGTACCAGAAATGCCGGGCCGCGATGGCCGGCAGGCAGCAGCAGGGTTGCCGATTCGCCAGACAAGGTCGGCGCCAAGGCGCCATTGGCTGGCTTCACCCCAAGTACCGTCCACTGCGCCACGGTTTTGCGTTGCTCCGGGTCGGCCAGGGCGTAGTCAAAGCCCTGCGGCAGGTTCACTTCAAAACCCCAGGGTTTGCCCAACTGCCAGCCCGACTGCTGCAGGTAATGCCCAGCGGAGGCGAGGGCGTCGGCGGCGGAGAACCACACATCGCGGCGGCCGTCGCCATCAAAGTCGACGGCATGTTGGTTGTAGGTGGTGGGCATAAATTGGGTTTGGCCCATGGCGCCAGCCCAGGAGCCGACCAAGCGCTCCGGAGCAATGTCGCCATGCTGGAGAATTTGCAGGGCGGCGATCAACTGCTCACGCCAGAACGCGGCGCGGCGGCCTTCATAGGCCAGGGTCGCCAGCGAACGGATAACGTTGTTGCTGCCGATGTTATTGCCGTAGCCGCTCTCCATGCCCCAGATCGCCACCAGGGTTTCTGCCGGCACGCCGTAGCGTTGTTCGATGCGGCTTAAGGTGGCCTGTTGCTGAGCGTATTGCGCTTGGCC